>NZ_JBIMDK010000012.1:0-108904 GCF_048552595.1 Acinetobacter psychrotolerans
GCATTGTAAATATTATTAGACATTCTATATATATTTATTAGTAATTATTAACTATTCTACAAAATTAATGCCTTCCTCGTCTATATTGATTTAAATTCAAGCGACACTTTGTGTCTCTTTTTGTTTCAGCCTTTTAAGTAAATTGCGACGATAGTCAACTTGCCCTTTTGTAATTTGAAAAATCTCCTATATCTTCTTTCGTTCGAAATTTTCTAATTCATATTGGTATTATCGCACCCAGTCATAATCAGGAACTCTAATTTCAACCACGATACCCAATTGTTTTCTGACATAAGCTTTGGCTTTGTTGAGTTGTGACAATGTCATATTCAGCTGTAGCGCAAGCTCTTTATCCATTTCCGCTGAGTTTAAAAGCAAATCCTGATTGTCCATGAACCATTGCTTTCTATCACCTCTGCGCTGTGTTCGTTGAATGCCTGTGATCGGTAATTGATTTTCTGCACACATGCGCAAATGGATATCACGTGCAATACTGATATGTACATTAAGTGTTCAGCCAGTTAAACAATGGTGTTGCAATGAATAATCTCTACTTTATGTTGTAAAACATTTTTCACGTTCCACAACTGTTTGTAATGCTCTCCGTCTATGGGTATCGTTGTATCTAAAACACATCAGAAAAGTGACTTTTCCTTTTTGCGAGACACGAACGCTCAATCCATCTTGATCAGGCTCTGTATGTATTGCTGAACGTCACGATCTAAATTCTTCTTAGGCCACGTATCTGTTAAAGGCATTTTACTCCACCTGTGTACACAAAAATACTGACTAGACTTGAATTCTATTGAATGGGGTTGAATGATATATCAAATTAAGAATAACAATATTTTTATATTTTTACGGCACTTACAATATTTTTATTATTACATTTGAAAAGATTTGAACGAGCTTGAATAGGTGTCAGATATTTTGGTGGGAAATAATGGCGAACGTACGTCGCTAATTCATCTTTAAAACTCATGCAATATTCCTGCTGTAAATGTACAACGCTGGAGATCAGAAATGATCAAAATAAAATTTGGCGATATTGTATCAGGTTTATTGATTGTTGATATTTCTTGCCTAATATGGACTCAGAATCTAAAATTGAGTTATTGTTTAAATTTCAATATATTACAAAAAAACCCTAAGCGATTTCTTTAAAGCAAAATTCAGTTATTTTCTAACTCACGGGTTATTTAATCTATTTCAAATCGTCAATGATATTCTTAGACACTTTCAATCATGATCCAATTTCGAATGATACAACCATTTACCTGAAAATTTTATTTTAAAAATCTTATAAAAATTAAAATGATCCTGCAAAAATAGGATAACTCGCCTCTAAACGGTCTACAGGCAACGGCATACCCAGTAAATAACCTTGTAATTGCTGACAACCTAAGCGTTTTAAAATCTCAGCTTGTTGTTCAGTCTCAACACCTTCCGCGGTGACGATTAAACCTAAACGAATGGCTAAATGAATAATACTTTCTAAAATAATTTCTTCTTTTGAGCCTTCACATAAATTACGAATGAACTCGCGATCAATTTTCAATTCATCTACAGGTAAATCTTTCAAATATAGGAAACTTGAGTGCCCCGTTCCAAAGTCATCAATCGCAAGTTTTATACCTAAATGACGCAATTTTTCAAAGGTTTGAATACTACCGCCAATATGGTGCATTACCGTAGATTCAGTAATTTCAATAATTAAACTACCGCTTTTAATTTGATATTTTTGAATCAAACATTCAAGCTTTTCGATCAAATTTTTATGTTCAAATTGCACTGCGGATAAATTGACTGCAATCGGGCAAAACTCTAGCTGCTTATCGTTCCATTCCTGAATTTGCATACACGCTTGTTCTAAAGCCCAATAGCCCATGCGAATAATTAAGCCTGTTTGCTCAGCACCATCAATAAACATACTGGGCGCAAGTAACCCTAGAGTCGGATGCTTCCAACGAATCAACGCTTCCACCCCACAAATTTGATAATCTGCGGTAAATTTTGGCTGATAAAACAATACAAACTGTTGTTCTTCCACAGCTTTATAGAGATCATTAATCAACTTGGATTGGCTTCTATTTTGATGTTGCTGATCTAAAGAACTGCTATAAATACTGAAAGTATTACGCCCTTGTTCTTTAGACTGCATCATTGCGGCATCGGCATTGATGAGTAAATCTTGTAAACTTTGCCCATGATCTGGGAAAAAAACAATACCAATACTTGCCGAAACGTTAATTTCTTTTCCAGAAATCTCAAAGCCTTCTTGAATTTTTTGCAAGAATAACTCTGCCATTTGTTCAGCTTCAGTCCGAGTAGAATTCTCTAAAATAAGAATAAATTCATCACCACCAATTCTGATTAATTTTTGATTATCTTTTAATAGTGGATATAAACGCTGTGCTAATTTAACCAATAATGCATCACCAACATGATGACCAAAAGCATCATTTACAGACTTAAAACGATCTAAGTCTATAAAAACAAAAACAATTTTAGATTTTTGATCTTTGTAATCAATAAATAAAGCATCTGTATATTCAACCAGAAATAAACGATTAGGCAATTTAGTTAAATTGTCTTGCAAAGCTAAATCTTCAAGTTCTTTATTTGCTTGTAATAATTGTAAATTACGCTCTTCCAATCTGCGCTCTAATACAGCAACACTAAATGCAGAAACCAGAATTAAACTGGTCACAAAAATGATGGTAAATAATAAAATACCCTGCCCATCATGTATGTGTGGTGCCGTATCACCCATTGAATAAAATGTCGCCGCAGCCATGCCAGTATAATGCATACCGACAATACTGAATGAGATCATAATAGCGATAGCAGATTTATATAGAGTCTTGTAGTTAAAGGTATTTTTGTATTTAAATGCAAGCCAAAAAGAAAGACCTGCACCACTTATTGCAATCAATACAGAAAATATGACCAATAAAATATTATAATGAATTTCTTGATTTGGAATCTGCAAACCCATCATGCCTACATAGTGCATGCCAGAAATGCCCGATCCCATCAGTACAGCACCCAAAATCAAACGGACAATAGGTAAGGTATCTCGTGTGGTCAACCAAATGGCGAAAGTAGATGCAATAGCAGCAATGATATAAGAAAAAATGGTTAAGGTCAGATCAAAGGAGTAGCCCTTAGGTAAATGACAAGCCAACATCCCGACAAAATGCATCGACCAAATGGCAAATCCAAAAACCATACCGCACAAACACAATGTGAACTTACGAATACCTGATTTTTTTTGATTGAATATGAGTTGTTCCAATGAAATAGCCACGTAACAAATAATTACCGCAATGCATGCGGAACCTATTACGAGATTACTATCATAACTCATATAACTCATATAAATTTTCTTCCAGCAGTGAAGCTATTATTGTTATACGAAACCCCAAAAATTAAAACGCATAACTGCGATAAGGTTCTACTTTATTAATGAACTTTAGTACTCCTTAAAATATCACTATCCTATTGAACGTCAAGTTATTTTTTAATCTGCATAAAAAAAAGCATATATTAAATATGCTTTTTTATTTTACCTAAACATAGTATTAAGTTATTTATTTTTTAGATGCGACATATCTAATAAAACATTGGCAGCTTCATTCACAAAAGTTTCCTCTTCTGCTAATGCAGGTCGTTGGTTTGCTTTCATTTTAGCTCTTGATTCTGCCAAAGCATCTAAACTCGCTTGGTAACTTTCCCAATTTGAATAGGGTTTTAAGCCTGTTTCAGCACGGCGTTTGTTTTCCGCAGCTAAAGTCTTCGATTCAAGTGCAATCAATTCCGCCTTGCGTTTATCAATATCCAAAGATGCTTGCTTTTGATCTTTGGCTTGCTTCGCAATGGCCGTACGTGTTTCTAAATATTGAAATTGTGGATCTATTGCCACACGAGCTTTCGACTTTTCACCCAATTGAGCGACATAAGGTTGAATCGAACCTTCACGTTTAAATGGTGCTGTTGGAATAGTATCCCATTTCAAAGCATTCTTCGCTTTACGCTCACCAAACTCTTCATCGTAGATATCAACCAGTTTAATGTCTGGAACCACACCCTTGTTTTGAGTACTTCCACCCGTCACACGATAGAATTTACGCTGTGTCAATGTAGCTTGACCATAAGCTAAGCTATCCAATTGAACTTGTGCAGTTCCCTTACCTGTCGTTGTACTACCAATAACAATTGCACGATCATAATCTTGTAACGCTGCTGAATAAATTTCACTCGCCGATGCCGATGCTAAATTAATCAGAACAGCCAATGGACCTGCGTAAGTCTGCGCTCCACCATCTGTATCATCAAAAACACTGACATTGCCATTACCATCACGAATCTGAACGACAGGTCCTTCTTTAATTACTTGACCAATCATTTTCGCAACTTCTTCCAGTGAACCACCTGGGTTGTTACGCAAATCGATAATGATGCCTTCAACATTCTGTGAAGCCAGCAATTTTAAGGCTTTATTAGTATCTTCAGACACTGAACGATAATCTGTACCTGCACGACGTGCGCGATAGTTCAAGTAGAATGAAGGAATTTCCAAAACACCAAATTTATGTTTTTTTCCATCACGAGTAATATCGACAATACGTGAGCGAACACCTGCATCTTCCTCTTGAATCACATCACGAGTAATCGTCACGACGCGTGCTTGGTTCATAGACGCGCCAGCACCCAACAGTTTCACAGAAACTTTGGTACCACGTTTACCGCGAATCAATCCTACAATTTCAGAACTTGGCCACCCAATCACATCAACCATTGCTGCGCCATCTTGCGCAACACCGACAATACGATCACCCGACTTGACCTGACCTGTTTTACTTGCAGGGCCACCATCTACAATGGTTTCAATCTTGGTATAGTCTTCATTGCCACGTTCAGGACGAATCGATACACCTATCCCTTCCAATTGCAATGTGGTTTGACGGTTCAATTCCATTGCATCGACAGGTGGGAAATAGTTACTGTGTGGGTCGTAGGTCAGTGTCATCGCATTCAAAATGCGTTCTAGCACATCATCACTTTTAGTACGCCCAATACGCTCTAATTGACGGGTATAACGCTTAGTCAAAGTCTGTACTGGCGTTAAATCTTCAGGCGAAGTCAAATCCTGACCATTCGCCAATGAAGGATCATCTTTCAACGCTTTTTGCTTGGCTTGATCTTCTTGTTTGGCAATGGTTAAGTTGATCAGTTGTGAAACCAACATTTTACGCCAGTAATTTTGCAACTCTTCTTTGCTGCCAAAAAATGCCGCTTTTTCACGATCAGTATCGATAAATTGATTCGGTTGATTTAAATTTTGATTTTTTTTCAACTCTGCCAATTCAAACTCATAAAATTCTTTTAAACGTGCACGATAATGTGCATGAATGGCGAAAGGACCCGACAGATCACCCGCTTTCAGTCGAGCACCTAAAGTTGCACCATATTCTTTTTTATATTGTTCAATTTCTGAGGCTAAAAATAACGTATGTTCAGGATCTAAACTATCAATATACATATCCAAAATACGATTGGATGTATTTGCATCTAAACGCATATTTAAATAATGTTGACGATCAACCAAAGTCGCAAGCTGACGCGTCACTAAAGCTTGCTCTTGAGACGGCTGAATCGATTGCGATGCATTTATAGCATTGGTTTCTGCCATTGCCTGATTGATGGTATGCGAAAAAAATAAGCCACCTGTTGCAAGTGCGATAGCGCAAGCGAGTGTTTGAAGTTTCATATATGCTTAATACTTCCTTGGGTTTTCCAATTTCTATGCCGTTTTTCAATCTGATTCCAACAGTTTCAAGATCTTAAACAACTTTATCTGTTTATGTTGTGTAGTTTTATCATAATCTGTACGGACTAAATGTAGCAAATCATTGCAGAAATCGGGTATTGTTCCCACGTTTGTATAAATATAACCGTGGATTCATTATGATCGGCGCATTGATGCTTGATATTGCAGGCACAGAACTTACCCAAGAAGATATTGAACTATTACAAGCTCCGCAAGTCGGTGGCATGATTTTATTTGCTAGAAATATAGAATCACCCGCTCAAGTACGTGCTTTAACCGATCATATGCGTCAAATTCGCCCAGATATTCTTGTCGCTGTAGACCAAGAAGGCGGACGAGTACAACGCCTAAGAAAAGGTTTTACACTTCTTCCTGCGATGGGGAATTTTGGTGCTCTTTACTTAATTCAACCTGAAAAAGCCTTAGAACTTGCAGAAAAATGCGGTTGGCTCATGGCAATAGAAGTCCTTGCTGTCGGTATCGATTTTAGTTTTGCACCTGTTTTAGATATCAACGATATCAGCGATGTGATTGGTGACCGTGCATTTGCTAAAAATATTCAAGATATCGTGCCTTTAGCAAGTGCATTCATGCAAGGTATGCGACGTGCAGGCATGGCAACAACAGGAAAACATTTTCCTGGTCATGGTTCAGTGAAAGCAGATTCACATGTTGCAGCAGCGATTGATAGCCGTGAATACCAAGAAATCTACGATAATGACATGCAAAGTTTTATCAAGCTGCAATCGCAACTTGATGCACTCATGCCTGCTCATGTAATTTACGAAAAAGTTGATCCAAACCCTGCAGGTTTTTCACCATATTGGATTCAAAAAGTTTTGCGCCAAGAGCTTCAATTTGACGGCGTACTTTTTTCAGATGACCTAACAATGCAAGCTGCTTGTGTTGTAGGTGGTGCAGATGCACGTATTCGTGCTGCTTTGGATGCAGGTTGTGACATGGGTTTGGTGTGTAATAACCGTGAATCGGCTTGTACCGCTTTAACTGGCATCGAAAATTTACCATTGCCAAACCAAGAACGTCTGGAACGTATGCGCGGTAAAATTCCACAGATCCAAATTGGCGAACAACTCGATTTAGGAAATGAATGGCAATCTGTCAGAAAAGTCATTGAAGAATTTAAGAATTCGCTTTAAAAAGGACAGTAATAGTTCAAGACCACTCAAATCGAATACATTTGAGCAGATTTGAATAAATATCACCTCCCTCTTCTTGAAAAAGAAGGGAGGATTTTTGAGTGTTTGATCATATAAACACTCAAGATTTCCCTCATTTAAAAGTGGGGGAATATGTACCGCAAGGTATAGATTAAAAAGGAATAATTAAAAAATATTTTTAGTCTTCCTTTTTAATCGTAACGATTCATCGCAATCAAAATTAGAAAAATAAGTTAAGGATAACTCAAAGGATCAACATGTCTGAGCAGCAACTTTCCAAACATCGCCATATCTCATTTACAGCACATTACACAGGCTATATTTGGTACCAAATGGGGATTTCACACCCATTGCTTGCCACATCTAAAGGTAAAACATTGGCAATGATTGCTCACCCGATTGAAAGTTGGGGAGAGAAATATGTCGGTGGTAGTATGCGAACGACACTCAAAGAACGCCACACTATGCTCGATGACCGTCTTAGACAACTCATCGAACAATCACCCGATTTACAAGTCTTAGAAATCGCTGCAGGGCTTTCACCACGGGGTTGGTGGTTTAGACAACATTATCCAATGGTTGATTATCGCGAATTGGATTTACCCGATATGGCACAAACCAAGCAAAATGCATTAAAGCAAATGGATAAAAAAAGTCCAGATGTACTTTCTGTAGATTTATTTACCGAAGATTTTCAAAAAGCATTTGATGTTTTTGACCATAATCGCCCTTTGGTGGTAATCAGTGAGGGATTGATTAACTATTTTACTAAAGAACTTTTACAACAGTTAATTCAATCCATTGCACACTATGGAAAAGATTTTAAAACTTTGCATTATTTAACAGATTTATATCCTGAACCTGTCAAAAACAAACTGGCAAAAGTAATTTGGAACAGCAGCAAATTGTTAAAAGTCATGTCTCGCAGTGCTTTTAGCTTTCACTTTGTTAGCCCAGAAGAAGTCCGAAACTTTATGCAATCTGCAGGTTTCCGTCAGGTACAAGTAATTCAACCAAGCCTCTGTTTCAAAAAAAATACGACTGATCTAAATCCTGAAGAACACTTAGGCGACTTAGTTTGGATGATAGATGCTCAAATCTGAGCACATAATGCTTCAACCTTTAGAACAAAAAAACCAGTCATTAGACTGGTTTTATACTCAATAAACGATATCTGAATGACTAAACAGTTGCTTCAACTGTTTGGTGTTGCGCTTCCGTTTGACGTGCCACAAAACGCAATAAGCGATCCGCATTTTCAAAACTGCCATGCTTAAACAAGGCACGCACACCCTGTGTAGATGTTTCAAAAATTAGACACTCAATGGCAAATTCACCTTCATCATCACAGAGATTCAGTGCTAAATCTCGGGGATGAGCATTGATAAAGTCTAAGTCAGTTGGATCATCCAATTTCATGAATAAACCGAAATAATTGAAATCGACAATTTCAACATTTACCATTTGAGTAGAATGTCTATGTGTCAGTTGATGTTCAGGTTCAATGACTTGAATTCTAGCTTCACCACGACGTTCTATCTTCCGCATGTCTTCACGGGTGAAATTAATAATCCCATCAAGCCCATAAATTGACTCACCTTTTAAGTAAGTAGTGAATAAGTTCATGGTTTCTTTACGACGTTGTAATTGTGGCACATGATCAGCATTGGCAATCATGGCAAACTGCATATCTGGGCATTGCAATGCAAAATGTGCATTTTCATGCGGTAAGGTAAAACTGTCATATTGCCCACATGCAACCAAGGTATTCACTTGAGGCGCAGGTACATGATTTAAACGCAATAAACGATTGCAATTGATCTCATAGCGTTCTTGTTCAGTATCGGAAAATTGTGCCATTTGCTTATAGAATAATCTTTTGGCTGTAGGCGACATGCGTGTCTTATCCAGTTTTGCATGATTCACTAAATACAAAATCACAGCTTGACCGAACTCATCCATACGTTGCTCTTTCATGAGCATTAAAGATTCTTCTAACAACATCCGCCAGCTTTTACGTGTTTCTTGCATGACACCCATCAAAATCATTTTTTCAACGAGTTCAGGACGTTGCTCTACAAAAAATGAAGCGATAACTGAGCCTAAAGAAATCCCAACCACTGCAACTTTAGAAATTTCTACAATATCTAGCCATTCACCTAACATACGTGACAAATCAGGCAGTTCTAAAGTACCTGCGGACAAACCTGTATCAACATTGGTAATTTGTTGGTTTGAACCCATCGATGGTAAATCAATCAAAATAACAGGGCCACTCTCGAAGAATTGTTCAACACAATACTTATAAGAGTTAAAGTTTTGGAATGCTCCTCCAACAATCACAATCGGTGTATTGTGAATGGTCTTCGGGTCGGCAATTGCCATGTACTCAATTTTCCAACCATCAATCCAAGTTGTGCGAGCTGGTTGCTTAAAACTGTGTTTATTGTATATGTCAAAAAAACCAAAGCCTGTAAAGGTTTGGTGTGATTCACTGTCCATTTGGATAATGGAATTCATATCCGTCCTCCATCCTTGCTTTATTCTTTTAGTATGCAAGATTATTTGACCCGCATCTTTCTTTCAAATAGCAACACAAAATCATTTTGTATTACGTCAATGTCCTTATTGTTTCATTTTATACAGATGTTTGATTTGTACGCAATCGCTATTTTGACCGCTTATCTAGTTTAAATGGTAAAAGAATTACAAAACATTTACCTCAATTCTTTTAAGCCCCTTTATTTTAGTTCAATACTTCCTTGCTTGTGCAGAGACTGTTACTATCAAAGGGATATTATCAGTGATCAAATAAAACGCTATGCAAGATTCAATTGAACAGTATATGCAAAATGTAGGGAAACAAGCTCGCCAAGCCGCTAGTGTTTTGGCAGGTGCATCTACACTTGTAAAAAATAATGCCTTATCTGCTATTTATACTGCTTTAGAAAATAGTGAACCCCAAATTTTAGCGGCTAACCACATTGACATGACGAAAGGTCGTGACAATAACTTGGATAGTGCTTTACTTGATCGTTTAGAACTCAACCCCACACGTTTTAAAGACATGCTACAAGGCTTAAAAGATGTAATTGGTCTTGTAGACCCAATTGGTGGAATCACCGACTTGGCTTACCGCCCAACGGGTATTCAAATTGGTAAAATGCGTGTGCCTTTAGGTGTAGTGGGAATGATTTACGAATCACGCCCAAATGTCACCCTTGAAGCAGCTTCACTTGCTTTGAAATCTGCCAATGCCATTATTTTACGTGGTGGTTCGGAAGCATTGAATTCGAATCAAGCGATTGCAGAAGCGATTCAACACGGCTTAAAAGTGAGTGGATTGCCTGAAACTTGCGTACAAGTCATTAATACAGCTGACCGTGCTGCTGTTGGGCAACTTATCACGATGGCTGAATATGTCGATGTGATCGTACCGCGTGGTGGTAAAGGGTTAATTGAACGTATTAGCAATGAAGCCACTATTCCAGTGATTAAACATTTGGATGGTAACTGTCATGTGTTTGTAGAAGCTCAAGCAGACTTACACAAAGCCCTTCCAATTGCATTAAACTCTAAAACGCATCGTTATGGTGTGTGTAATGCGATGGAAACGCTTTTGGTTGATGAAAAAGTGGCTGAAGAATTTCTACCACGAATTGCAGAACTCTATGCAGAAAAGCAAGTTGAATTACGTGGTGATGCAGAAACACGCCGCATTTTGGGTAGTTCAGTGAAAACTGCAACTGAAGAAGATTGGTATGAAGAATATCTTGGTCCAATTTTAGCGGTTAAAGTAGTTTCTGGGATTGAAGAAGCGATTCAACACATTAATAAATATGGTTCGCACCATACCGACTCAATCATTACAGAAAACTTTAGTCTTGCACGTCAGTTCTTAACCCGTGTCGACTCAAGCTCTGTGATGGTCAATGCTTCAACACGTTTTGCCGATGGTTTTGAATATGGCTTAGGTGCTGAAATTGGTATTTCAACTGATAAAATCCATGCACGTGGTCCTGTTGGACTAGAAGGGTTAACTTCGCAAAAATGGATTGTTTTAGGTGATGGTCAAATTCGCCAATAATTCACTATGTCGTTATTAAAAAATTAAGTCTTTTTTAAACTCAGTATTTATGCAAATAGGTACTGAGTTTTTTATATTTTTTATTTATATTGATGATCAATAAGCTCAGCAATGTTCATTTACAAGAAACTGCATATTGCTCATAGATTAAAAATAAGATGAGTGATAATTTTTAATAATTAAGTGATAAATATTAAATATTAATCAATTTCAGGTCGATAGTCCGAAAGTCTAATCACCTAAAGTCTATCTAGGACAAAAAAACTGCACATGGTACAACATACTTACTGATCTAATTTGCCCTACAAAGAAGCCTAATCAGATCAATCAGGACGACCTTTTCAAATTACAACTTCGGGTATTAAAACGTGTCTACATCAGTATTAGTCATCAATTGCGGATCTTCATCGATTAAATATGCGCTTGTTTCTGAAAGCCGTGAAGATCGTATCTTTGGTTTAGCAGAAAACTTAGGTTCTGCTGAGGCACGTATTAAAGGTATTACTGCGGGTAATCAACCACTTGAATTATCAATTCCATATGCAGACCATGAAAAAGCTTTAGAAACGATTTTAGGTCGCTTGTCACAATACAAACCTAAAGCCATTGGTCACCGTGTCGTACACGGCGGTACATTAACAAAAGCAGAATTACTAACACCTGAAATTGTAGAACGTATTCGTGAAGCAACGCCACTTGCACCACTTCACAACCCTGCCCACTTGGTGGGTATTGATGCAACTATGCGTTTATTCCCAGAATTACCGCAAGTTGCTGTTTTTGATACTGCATTCCACCAAACAATGCCTTCACACGCGTATCGTTATGCGCTGCCTAAATTCCTTTATACACAACACAATGTACGTCGTTATGGCTTCCACGGCACAAGTCATGCTTATGTTTCTGAGCGTGGTTCTGAACTTGCAGGTAGCTACAAACAAGGCGGTTGGTTAACAGCTCATCTAGGTAATGGCAGTTCAACCTGTGCAATTTGGAATGGACAATCTGTAGATACATCTATGGGCTTAACACCGCTTGAAGGCGTGGTGATGGGTACACGTAGCGGCGATGTTGATCCAAGTATTCACAGCTTTCTTGCTTCAAACTTAGGCTGGGACATCTATAAAATTGATAAAATGTTAAATAGCCAATCTGGTTTATTGGGTTTATCTGACCTTTCCAATGATATGCGTACATTGATTGAAGCTTCTGAGCAAGGCAATGAAGATGCGACTTTAGCCATCGAAGTATTCTGCTACCGTTTAGCAAAATCATTGGCAGCGTTAAGCTGTGGTTTACCACGTCTTGATGGTTTGTTCTTTACAGGAGGTATTGGCGAAAATTCTGCATATATTCGTGAAAAAACGGTCTCTTACTTGCCACACTTTGGCTTCAATTTAAGTAAAGAAAATAATGATGGCTTAAAACGTGGTACTGAAGGTCGTATCGATAATGGTACTGGACCTCAAATTTGGGTTATACCGACGGATGAAGAAGGTCGTATTGCTCAAGAAACTGAACATGTTGTAGAACATGAGGTACAACAGGCTACAAAAAAGTCTGAATCTAGTATTGCGGCAGTTTAAAAACTGTCGTAATACTTTCAATTAAAATATCTTTTATTTCTAAGAAACTTCTATGAAAACAATTTTATTGGTTCCTACTGGGGAAGGCGTTGGTTTAACCTCTGCTTGTTTAGGCTTAGTCTATGCTTTGGATTGCCAAGGGGTAAAATCTGGCTTTTTAAAACCATTTTCACAAGAACTTAAAGCAGAACCAGACCGCACTACTGCGCTGTATCGTCATATTGCAAATTCAGACACAGTAGAACCCATTTCATTTGCCAAAATCGTTCAGCAATTAAATGCAGGCGAAACAGATGAGTTGCTTGAAGAAGCGGTTAGTCTACATCGTCAAATTGCTAAAAATCATGACATTATTATTGTCGAAGGTTTAGTTCCGACAGCTCGCGACTCATTTGCCAGTGATTTAAATGCATCTTTGGCACAAGCACTAGATGCAAAAGTTATTTTTGTCAGCAATGCAGACATTAACAAACCTGAGCAAACAGCAGAAAAGATCGAAATCCAATTACGTAATTTTGGTGGTGCTTCGTCTTCACGTAATGCAGGTGTATTGCTAATGCGTACACGTGGCTTACCTGCCGATTCTGCACAGATTCCTGTAACAATTGATACTCATTTACGTTTAGTCAGTGATATCAATAAATTCAGTGCTGAAATCCAAAAAACCCATGCTCATATTGGTTCAGCGCAGTTACCAATTATCGGTTTAGTTCCATTCAGTGATACATTGAGTGTGCCACGTATTTCAGACTTGGCTCAACAAATTCAAGCAACATGGATCAATGAAGGAAAAGCAGCAACTCGCCGTGTATTGCACAGCAGTTTAATCGCTTCGAATATTGAACATGAATTGGATAAGTTTGTTGCAGGTGAATTGATCATCAGTGCTTCTGACCGTATTGATGTATTGCTTGCAAGTAGCTTGGCTACGAGTAATGGTATTCCGTTGGCGGGTTTGATTTTAACAGAACACCATGAACCTAATAGTGTCGTTTTAGCGTTTTGCCAATCTGCAATTAAAAATGGTTTACCTATTTTACATACACCGCTCAGCATTTTTGAAACAGCGCAACAGCTTTCAAATTTAAGCAATGAAATCCCTGTGGATGATACGCAACGTGCGGATCAAGTGACTCGTTTTGTATCGAGCCATATTGACCCAGTATGGTTGGTTCAGATTCTAAATGGTGACTACAAACCACGTTTATCACCGTCTGCATTCCGTCACGAATTGGTACAAAAATCGATTGCTGCAAAAAAACGTATTGTTCTGCCTGAGGGTGATGAACCACGTACTATTCAAGCCGCTGCAATTTGTCAATCTCGTGGTATTGCACAATGTATCTTGTTGGCAAAACCTGAAGCTGTACTTGACGTTGCAAAAGCACGTAATATTGAATTGCCATTTGATTTAGAAATTATCGATCCTGATCTGATTCGTGAAAATTATGTCACCAAAATGGTCGAGCTTCGCAAAGGCAAACTCAATGAATTACAAGCGCGCGAACAACTACAAGACACTGTCGTTTTAGGTACGATGATGTTGGCACTGGATCAAGTTGATGGCTTGGTCTCAGGTGCAGTACATACTACGGCAAATACCGTCCGCCCTGCTTTCCAACTCATTAAAACCGCACCCGATTATTCATTGGTCTCGTCTGTATTTTTCATGTTGTTACCCGATGAAGTCTATGTCTATGGTGACTGTGCAATTAACCCAGATCCAAGTGCAGAAGAATTGGCAGAAATTGCGATTCAATCTGCCGACTCTGCTCAAGCTTTTGGTATCGACCCACGCATTGCCATGATTTCTTATTCAACAGGAACATCAGGTGCAGGTGCAGAAGTTGAAAAAGTTGCAGAAGCGACTCGTATTGCCAAAGAGCGTCGCCCAGATTTACTCATTGACGGCCCTCTGCAATATGATGCAGCATCGGTAGAAAGCGTGGGTAAATCTAAAGCTCCAGATTCTAAAGTTGCAGGTCGTGCCAATGTATTCATTTTCCCAGATTTAAATACTGGAAATACCACATATAAAGCGGTTCAACGTTCGGCAAATGTGGTGAGCGTCGGACCAATGTTGCAAGGTTTGAATAAACCTGTAAATGACTTATCTCGTGGTGCATTAGTGGATGATATTGTATTTACCATCGCTTTAACTGCGATTCAGGCTGAACAACAAAAAGCATAAATTTTTGATGTGAAAATAAAAAACCACCGCATTGAAAGATGAGGTGGTTTTTTAGTTTTATGAAATAAGTATTTGATTGAGGAACTAAAACATCACAGCAAATTATGATATTCGTTTTAAAAATCAAATCAATATCGCAAGCGATGATGATTTTTTCTATAAGCGATACAACTTATTTGAATGATCAGGCTTAGAAGAAATAGTTCACGCGAAATAAATAATTACGCGGAGTACCCGGCATAGCGTTTGAACGCCAATATTCTTTATCTGTTAAATTATTCACAGCAATCGTCGCGCCCCATTTATCGTCTTTATAACCAATTGCAGCATCTACACGAGTCCAATCTGGCATTTTGGTGGTATTTTCATCAGAAGTATAATAATCCCCCATATAGGTTGCACCGACCTCGCCATAAATTTTTTCGGTAGGAAGATAACGTACAAACAAATTGCCTGTATGCTTGGAAACATTGCGTAAATTATTATCAACTAATTCAGGTCTTACATCATGTTTAGTAATTTTGGCATCTGTATAACCATAGCCACCTCGAACATAAATATTATTCAGTGCCTGACCAATAAAACTAAACTCTAATCCTTTAGATTCATTTTCCCCAACAACAACATAAGGTGAGTTATTATCATCTGGATCTTTACGCGCGCGGATATTATGTTTTTTAATATTGAATACAGATAATTGTGTGTTTAGCTTAGAATCCAGCCAATCACTTTTTATACCCACTTCATATTGATCAAGATATTGCGGCTCATAATTAAATGCACTTAGATCATCGGTTGCATTTATAACATTGACGCCCATATTGCCGCCAAAGGGTGAAAAACTTCGACTATAAGATGCATATAGACTTTGTTCAGGGACGGGTTGCCATACAAAACCTACATTTGGGCTAAATGTCTCATCTTTGACTTCGCGTGATTGTCGGTATGAGGTTGAACTCTCTAACTTATTTGTAGTTTTTGACTCATAGTAATCATATCGCCCACCTAACATCATTTTAAACTGATCATTAAAGCTAATGAGATCCTGAAGGAAAAGCGCATAATTTGTTCCTTCATTATAATTATGCGAGGTAGTAATATGCCCTGTACCACGGTTACTAAAACGATCACCTGTTAATGGATTAACAAATCCATAAATCAATGAGCCATCCTTGTTTTTATTTGATAGTAAGGGTTCTCTCTGCTCATAAGACCAGTCTGTACCAACTAGAACATTATGTTTAATCGCCCCAGTATTAAATTCACCGGTTATATCCCAAGTATTGGTTGTGGTTTTATTGGTTGTCTGTTGCCAATAATAAATTTGATTGATATAACCTTTATAACATCCTTTATTTGTATTCGTTGGCTTTACGTCAGCAGTACACATAGAGCCTAAATAAAAATGATCAAAATTTTGTTCCGACTCACGATGACTTAAACCCCAGTGAAATTTCCAATTTGGTGCAAATTCATATTTAACATCTGTACGCATTGTTTGAAGAATATCTTCTACATAATCACCAGGTTGAGCAAACCCCATCTTAATTGAAGTTCCTGCAGGCAAATTATCATAAGAAGGACCACGATCAGGAACCCGATTTATATTGTCGTAAGTAAATTCCGTTGTCCAAAGTAGCTTTTCATCATCACTACGATAAGTCACACTTGGAGAAATCATTTCCTCATTGGCGCCGATTTCAGAACGGAAACTATTGGTATCGGACTTTTCACCAACCAAACGGACAGCCCAGTTATCATTGAGTACTTTATTAATATCAAGTGTTCCCCCAATATTGCTATAAGAACCCGCGTATGCTCCAACTGAACTTCCCGAATCAAAATTTGCATATTTGGTGACCATGTTGATCACACCACCACCGCCACTACGGCCATATAATACAGATGCTGGGCCTTTTAAAATTTCAATCCGTTCAACATTGGCCGTACTGCGACGTATCTGTCCACTTTCACGCACACCATCACGATAGATATCACCAGAATCCGCACTAAAACCACGCAGCATAATGCCATCACCACGCATATCGTAGCTGGTTGAAACACCTGGCGTTCCTTGCAGCATGACACTCAGATCATTTGCACCATAAAGCTTATATTTAGAAACATCAATTGTATCAATCGTTTGTGGTATATCTTTTTTATCTAAACCATTTCTAGTTACGTTAGCTTGCTTATAATCTACATATGTTTTTATTGGGTCACCATCAGCCATTGCTTCAATTACAATTGTCGGAAGCGTTGCTGTAACTGCTTTTTGCTCATCAGTGAGATCTGAATTTGCAAATGTCATAGAGGAAACAAAAAGCCCCCCTGTTGACAGCATCATTAAGGTTAAGCTTTTTTTTGCAAAAGGCATTGTCACACCAATATATAGATGATAATAATTATCGTTATAATATAGATTATCATTAATGCTTACAATACTATGCTATTTAACAACAAAAGCATTATGGTATAAATTAAAAGACTGAAAAATATCGTGAAAAATGAAGTTCTTTCTTATATTTTCCAATATCAAACAAAAATAGTTAAAAATAATATCAATATTTATTCTTTAAACATCCGTGACTGCTAAAAATAGCTCACCGTGTATACCTATTATTCTTTGTATTATCTTGAATCAAACTGTTTAAATAAATTTTGCCAACCACACTGTATGCCCTGCACATCCCACATCTTCCGCAACCATACTTACCACCTCAAAACCATGCTTAGACAATAACTGACGATACTCATCTTGCGACAAACTTGCATGATACAAAGCATCACCAAACATATCTCCAATGGCTTCACCTACGGAAGGCCCACTCGTAAACATCAATACTGTGCCCTGCTCTGCAAACTTTGCGAATTGCTGAAACATCGCTCGCTGATCATTCGGCGTAAGGTGAAAAAAACTATCCCAAGCTAAAATCCCTTGAAATTTTTTCGGTAAATTCACAGCGCGCATATCTGCCTGAATCCACTGATGATGTGGAAAGTCTTGTTGAGGAAAATTTTGCTGCGCCATCGCAATCATCGTATCGGAACTATCAATACCCGTAATAACATGACCATTTTGAATTAAATAAACTGCAATTGGCTTTCCAGAACCACAACCTAGATCAAGAATATTTGATTGCGGTGGGATGAAAGATAAAAAATGATCTAACCACGCTTTTTCATAAAGGAAATCACCTCGTAATGCCGTCCATGCATGACCGTGTTTTTTATAAATATCGATAATATTTTTTGCAAGATGAGATTGATCAGACATCGTGATTATTCATGATTTTATTGAGATCAGTATAGAAAACTTATTAGGAAAATAAGCTATGATTAAAAAAATTAAATATAAAAAAAGATAAAGTGTTGAGCTTAATCCTCTTTCTGACCGTAGATCCAAGTTGCTGCAATATATACACTAAAACCCATAACCATCAGAATGCCTGAAACCGTCATCACATTTACATCTCGATTTTTGATAAATATATTATGTGAAAGTTATATGACAAAGTTATGACAAAACCGTCATATTACCGCCCCTACAATTCAACAACTATTTTTTGATATAAAATACAATTAGTTAAAAAAATGAAATTATAAAAATTAAAGCTAAAAATACTTATTCATCCATTTTAATATCTTTTGAGCGCACAATATTCATCATCAAAAAATCATGAAAAATGACCAATAAATCTCATAAAACTTTAGTCCGAAAGTGAGGCAAACCTACCACACAGTAAGCAATATCACGTATAATTTAGCCCGCCAGCTATCAGCCCGCTCAAGAGATTTTTCGATATGACAACTATTATCAAGCAAGATGACTTGATCACATCGGTCAAGGATGCACTTCAATTCATTTCTTACTATCATCCACAAGATTTTATCCAAGCGATGAGTCGTGCGTATGACCGTGAAGAGAACAAAGCTGCTAAAGATGCAATTGCACAGATCTTAATTAATTCACGTATGTGTGCAGAAGGTCATCGTCCAATCTGTCAAGATACTGGTATTGTTAACGTATTTGTTGATGTGGGCTTAGATGTTAAATTTGATTTAACCTTAAGCTTAGATGACGCGATTAATGAAGGCGTACGTCAAGGTTACTTAGAAAACAGTAACGTACTACGTGCTTCAGTTTTAGCTGATCCTGCTTTTGGTCGTAAAAATACCAAAGACAACACCCCTGCTGTAATTCATTACAAACTCGTACCTGGCAATAAAGTAGATATTACTGTTGCTGCTAAGGGTGGCGGTTCAGAGAATAAATCTAAACTTGCTATGTTAAACCCTTCAGACTCAATTGTAGATTGGGTACTGAAAACTGTTCCGACAATGGGTGCAGGTTGGTGTCCGCCAGGTATGTTGGGTATTGGTATTGGTGGTACTGCCGAAAAAGCCATGATGCTTGCAAAAGAATCGCTCATGGAAGAAATCAACATGGACGAATTACTTCGTCGTGGACCTGAAAATAAAATTGAAGAACTCCGTATGGAAATCTTCGAAAAAGTAAATGCGCTTGGTATTGGTGCACAAGGTCTTGGTGGTTTAACCACAGTTCTAGATATTAAAATTAAAGATTACCCTTGCCATGCTGCGGGCAAACCAGTCGGCATGATTCCAAACTGTGCTGCAACGCGTCATACACACTTCCAATTAGATGGTTCAGGTATTGCACATATTCAAGCACCAAAAATTTCTGATTACCCAGAAGTGACTTGGGATTCTTCTTCTTCTAAGCGTGTTGATTTAGATAATATTACACAAGAAGAAATGAACACCTGGCTACCAGGTGACACCTTACTTCTGAACGGTACAATCTACACAGGTCGTGATGCTGCACATAAACGTATGTGTGAAATGCTCGACAATGGTGAAGAGCTTCCAGTCGACCTTAAAGGTAAATTCATTTACTACGTTGGTCCTGTAGATCCTATTGATGATGAAGTGGTTGGTCCTGCTGGTCCAACAACCGCAACTCGTATGGATAAATTTACTCGTCAAGTCGTCGAAGCAACAGGCATGTTCGGTATGATTGGTAAAGCTGAACGAGGCCCAACGGCGATTGCAGCGATTAAGGACAACAAAGCAACCTATTTAATGGCTGTTGGTGGCGCTGCGTATTTAGTGTCTAAAGCAGTTCGCCAAGCTGAAGTTGTTGCATTTGCTGACTTAGGTATGGAAGCAATATACAAATTTGTGGTTGAAGATATGCCTGTATCCGTAGCTGTTGATGTGAATGGTACATCTATTCATGCGACTGCACCAAAAATCTGGCAAGCAAAAATTGGAAAAATTCCAGTGGTTGATGCTGCTGCAAACTAATCTACACTTCGGTTAAGATTCAGCTTGAATGTTAATGAAAAAGCACTCTATGATTAGGGTGCTTTTTTATACTGAGTTACATAATGAAAATAAAACAACTGTTCTCGTCAATACTCATGGCGTGTTTAATTTGGGGAGTTCAATCTACTGCTTTTGCTCGCCCTGCTACAGATAAAAGCATCGATAATTTGATGCAACTTTCAAATATTTCAGAAATTTTTAAACAAAATACTAAAGACATGCAACCCTACTTTGATGAACAAGCTGAAGAACTCATTCATCAAATTACAGGTAGTAAAGAGCTTAATATTGACCAACAAAATGCAGCCTTACAAATTAGTGCACTTTATAGCGATACACAGCAACAAATGATCAATGATCCTGAGTTTATGAATTTATTTAAGTCACTATTTAAAAAGACATTTACTGAGGAAGAAGTACAAGCCAACATTGCTTTTTTAAAAACACCTCTTGGACAATCCATTAATCAGAAAATGAATCATTTAATGACTGAAATTTTGCAAGAAACCACCAAATACTCTCAGCAGCAAATATTAAAAACAGAAAACCAAACTACATTAAAAGCAAAAATGGATGCTATTTTGACCCCACTTTTGCAAGGTCAATAGCGGATACTTTAAAGCAATCACTAGAATCATGAAATTGAAGGAATTATCAATGGAATTAATCAAACGTCTTGCCTGTGCTGTTATCTGCTGTTCTGCAAGTCTGAGTTTTGCAGCTCAACCAACACCGCAAGATATTGAAAAACTAATGAATGTGATGAACTTGGATCAATTGATCCAAAGTACACTCAAGCAAATTCGCCCTCAGTTAGATCTTCAAGCTTATACAATTATACAAACCATTGTGAAACATGAAAATTTAACGCCACAAGAACAAATCATTGCCAATCAATTGGCTGATAAACTCTACAGTCAAAGTCAAAAAACTTTGGCTTGGGATAAATTACAGCCTGTTTATTCAAAAATTTATAGTGATATTTTTACCGCAGAAGAAGTGAAAGCTCAAATTGATTTCTACTCAAGTCCAGCAGGACACTCAATTCTCCAAAAAAGTCCATTGATCGCAGAAGAGAGTATGAAAATTCTGAATCATCAATTGGCTGAAATAATGCAAACTACGGAACAAGACTTTAAAGAGATTGATAAAAAATTGAATGAGCTGAGAAAACAAGCCAATTGAGTATTTTGAATATTGATCGACTCTTAAAAATAAAAGGTGATTAACCACCTTTTATTTTATGGATATTATTCATTATTTAAAAAACTACCACGTTAATGGATTCCAAATTTTAAATGGTTCAGTCAAGTGCGCATCATCACTTGCTTGATAATCCTCACCTTTAATTTTCTCTTTAGGCTTAATAACACGACCTTCTGCAGTCACCTCACCAACAAAATTTAAACCTGGCGATTTTAATTGTGTCATAGCAATTTCTTTTAAGCCTTGGCGTGTCGGCATCTGCATAAGTGGCCCCACACGAAGCAAGCCTGCTTCACCATTAGGACCACCACGGAATTTTTCTTCCTCATATTTCACAAAATATTGCCCACCTGCTTCAACATTGAAATAAGCAACTTTCGGCTTTTGGAAATGCAACACCCCTAACGGACGGCTCAAACTTAACTTATAATCACCTTCTGCAAGCTCTACCCAATAATAATGATTACTAATCAAGCTTGGTATGTGCTTACCATTTAAGAAGAAACTTGTCGGAATAACTTCTTGTCTATTCCAACGACTATCTGCTCGATAAAAATAAACAATCGCCGCTTGAGGATTTTGAGGTTTGACCAGTTTGAAATACTGTCCAGGTTTTTGATTCATCCAAGAACCTGAAGAAAATGAGGCAAGCTTATATTGATCAAGCTTTTCATGAACAGCAGAATCTTCTTTTTTGAAATCGATCGGATCTAAAGTTGAAACAACTTTAGTCGATTGCTCAACGGGTTTGTGACTTTGACAAGCTGCTAAACCACAACTCACCAAAATAGTTAGACCTAAGTAACGCATGATTTTCCCTCACCGCGTATTTTTTATTTTTCATTGTTAATAAACACTATTTTCTACAGTCAGCTTAACATTTCAATGACCATTTAAAAATAAAAAACGTGTAAATAGTCAAGCTAATTACACGTTTTAGATGAATTGCATAAAAATTCAAGCAAAATCAAAGAACTTAAGCCGATTTAGAGTCAACCAACTTTAAATCAACTTTTTCAACTTCAGCCTTTTCAAGCTTAGGTTGACGTTCTGCTTTGAATTCAGGTGCAGCTTTATCATTAATCACTGCTTCATTAATAATAACTGTACCTACATCTGTGCGACTTGGTAAGTCATACATTGTTTCGAGCAATACATTTTCTAAAATAGAACGTAAACCACGAGCACCCGTATTACGATCTAATGCTTTTTTAGCAACAGCACGTAATGCAGAATCTTCAAAAAGAAGGTCAACATTTTCCATTTCAAATAAATATTGATACTGACGTGTTAATGCATTTTTTGGCTCAGTCAAAATTTGCATCAATGCTTCTTGATCAAGTTCTTCAAGCGTCGCAATCACAGGTAAACGACCAATAAATTCTGGAATTAAACCAAATTTCACCAAGTCAGTTGCCTCTACTTGACGGAATAATTCAGATACTTTTTTAGTATCATCCTTACTCTTCACATCAGCGGTAAAGCCAATACCACCTTTCTCTTGGCGTTGTTGTACAACTTTTTCTAACCCAGAGAATGCACCACCACAAATGAACAAGATATTCGAAGTATCGACTTGAATAAATTCTTGCTGCGGATGCTTACGACCACCTTGAGGCGGAATAGATGCAACTGTACCTTCAATCATTTTTAACAATGCTTGTTGTACACCTTCACCAGACACGTCACGTGTAATCGATGGGTTTTCAGATTTACGCGTAATTTTGTCAATTTCGTCAATGTAGATAATGCCCTTTTGCGCTTTTTCTACATCGTAATCAGCTTTTTGCAATAGTTTTTGAATAATGTTTTCAACATCTTCACCAACATAACCAGCTTCAGTCAATGTCGTTGCATCAGCCATTGCAAACGGCACATCAAGCAAACGAGCAAGTGTTTGTGCAAGTAACGTTTTACCCGAACCTGTCGGTCCAATCAGCAAAATATTACTTTTTGCAAGTTCAATTGCATCCACTGGTTTGTGCCCAGTTTGGCTTACTTTTAAACGCTTATAATGGTTATAGACTGCAACCGAAAGGGTTTTCTTCGCAGTATCTTGACCAATCACATACTGATCCAAAGCCGCACGAATCTCATGTGGTTTTGGCAGAGGACGACTCGCCCAATCGCCAGTTTCCACTTGTTGACTTGTTTGAACTAAGTCTAAGCACACGTCAACGCATTCATTACAAATGTATGCATCTTCGCCTGCAATAAGCTTACCGACTTCAGACTGCGTTTTACCGCAAAATGAACAATGCTTTTGTCCCTGAGGAAGATCGGACATTTTCACTCCAAATTCTTAAATCTTGTCTTATCACACTTAGTCTTGAGGGCGTTTATTTAACACCTGATCCACTAAACCATATTCTTTTGCTTGATCAGCAGTCATGAAATTATCACGATCTGTATCTTTTGCAAGGCGTTCATAATCTTGACCGCTATGTTCTGCCATCAAACGATTTAAGCGCTCTTTGATAAATAGAATTTCACGTGCGTGAATTTCTATATCTGAAGCTTGACCACGAAAGCCACCCAATGGTTGATGAATCATCACACGCGCATTTTCCAAGCAATAACGCTTACCTTTCGCACCAGCGTTCAGCAAGAATGCACCCATAGATGCAGCCTGCCCCATACAATAAGTCACTACATCGGGTTTAATAAATTGCATGGTGTCATAAATCGCCATACCAGCTGTTACCGAACCACCTGGTGAGTTGATATATAAATGAATATCTTTTTCTGGGTTTTCAGCTTCTAAGAACAACATTTGCGCAACAATAAGGTTCGCCATGTTGTCTTCAACTTCACCAGTTAAAAAAATCACACGCTCACGTAAAAGACGTGAGAAAATATCGAAAGAACGCTCACCACGAGACGACTGTTCTACGACCATTGGTACTAAAGCGTTTTCAATAGATGTAACATACATACGTTATTTATTCCTGAATTTTTGTTACTTCACCCATATTCACAATATGAGGGATAATTGCTGAAAATGCAAAATATTCCCAACTAAATATCAGATATTTTTTGCATATGTATTGTGAATAGTCCGATTAAATTCATGTTTAAGTTCATAAAAAAAGGCGCCGAAGCGCCCTTTTTTAAGTTTGAAGAACTTAGCCTTGTTGACGTGCTTGTTGTTCTTTCAATAAATCTTGGTAGCTAATCGCTTCATCTGTTACTTTCGCAGCAGCTAAAATGTGATCAACAACTTGATCTTCTAACACAACGCCTTCAATTTGAGCACGTTGTTGTTTATCAGTTTTGAAATATTCAATTACTTCAGTTGGATCTTCGTAAGAAGAAGCCATATCATTGATATAAGCTTCTACACGAGCTGGATCAACTTCAAGTTTAGCATCTGCCAACAATTTGCTTACTAAAATACCAAGTTTAACTGATTTTTCAGCTTGTTCTTTAAACAATTCGTCTGGAAGCATGCTGCTGTCAAATGCTTGCGCACCTTGAGCACCAAACTGTTGAGTAAATTGTTGAATCATTTGTTGACGTTGGCGGTCAATTTCTTGAGCTAACATAGACTCAGGAATTTCAACTTCGTTTGCAGCCACTAGCGCATCAAAAGTTGCACTTTTCACTTGGTTACGAAGACCGTTTTGAACTTCACGTTCCATATTCTTACGAACGTCAGCTTTTAATTTTTCAACGCCTTCTTCTTCAGTCAAACCAAAGATTTTTAAGAATTCAGCATCAATTTCTGGAAGTTTTTGTTTTTCAACAAGTTTCACAGTGATTTTAAATTGAGCAGCTTTACCAGCAAGGTTTTCAGCTTGGTAGTCTTCAGGGAAAGTAACGTCAATTACTTTCTCTTCACCTTTCTTCATACCAACGATACCGTCTTCGAAGCCAGGGATCATACGACCTGAACCTAAAACAAGTTTAAAGTCTTCAGCAGCACCGCCTTCAAACTTCTCACCATCAACAGTACCTTCGAAATCGAAAGTTACTTGCATGTCTTTTTTAGCCATGCCTTTTGTTTCAGACCATTCAGCACGCTGTTTTTGAAGGTTCTCAAGCATTGCTTCTACGTCTTTATCTGTTACTTCAGATGATTTACGTGAAACTTCAAGACCTTCAAACTTAACATCAACTTCAGGATAAACTTCGACAGTTGCTTGATAAACCAAAGCATCTTCTTTGTTTTCAACTTTATCAATATTTGGCATACCAACAGCGTTGATTTTTTCTTGTTGAATTGCTTCAAACACTGTGTCACGAATAACATCGTTCACAACTTCTTGGTAAATACTTGCGCCATATTCACGACGTACAACATTTAATGGCACTTTACCTGGACGGAAGCCGTTAATCTTCGCAGTTTTAGCTGTGCGTTTTAAGCGAGCTTCGAACTGCTCGTTAACACGGCTCGTCGGTACGGATACATTTAAACGACGGGCAACGCCCGAAACCGCTTCAGAAGTTACTTGCATGGCTTCCTCGATAGAATTTAATAATTACAGTTTTTTAAAAGTGCCACATTATATGACAACCTTAGAGGATATACAAAACAGGATTACTAAACTATCGTTTTTTTATCCACTTTTTACTCTTCGCTTCACTTTTTTGCTTTTTAGAATGATTACTCAATTTTTGCATGCTTTTCATTGCAAATGATAAACTTTATCATTATCATTGTTATGTTTTTTAATATTTCATTTACTTTCATGTGTTTATCTCGTCCACCTTGGAATTCTATTTATGAGTAAGTTCAACCTTCGCCCACTGAGTTTCGCTATTCTTGGAATCACAGCAAGTTCAGTATTTGCCAATACAAATACTGCAAGTGACTCCTCTTTACATCAACTTTCAACAATAGTGGTTTCAGCTGCGGGGTTTGAACAAGATATTAAGAATGCACCTGCCACGATGACGGTCATTACTGCTGAAGATTTAAAAAATAAAAGAATTACTTCAATTGCAGATGCTTTAGTTGATGTCGAAGGTGTTGATATTAGCCCGACTGCGGGAAAAACTGGTGGGTTAAATATTCGTATTCGTGGTATGGATTCTGAATATACTTTGGTTTTAATTGATGGTCGTCGCCAAAACAGCACGGGTGACATTACACCAAACGGTTTTGGTGAATCAAATAATAGTTTTATTCCACCTATTTCGGCAATTGAACGCATAGAAATCATTCGCGGTCCTGCATCAACCCTGTATGGTTCTGATGCAATGGGTGGTGTCGTCAATATTATTACGAAAAAAGTGAGCAATGAATGGACAGGATCTGTCACTTTAGAAGGAACATTACTACCAAACAGTTCTGATTTTGGCAATCAACGTTCTGTGGATGCTTTTGTATCGGGACCAATTATTAAAGACCTACTTGGCGTACAAATTCGTGGTCGCAAAGCTGAAAGAAGCCAATCTCATGTCACTCGTACAGATGACCAAGATGCTTCAACCGAATTAAATATGGGGAATAATCCTACAAGGTCCGACTTAGAAACAGTCGGTGTTCGATTCACATTAACACCAACAGATCATCATGATATTTCAGCTGAATATGAGCAAACCGAACAGTGGTATGACAATTCACTTGGTCAATTGGGTACGCTCGGTGCAAATGGTGGTTACGATAAAGCACAAGAATATAACCGTGAAAAAATGATCTTAGCGCACACGTGGCGAAATAATATTGGTACTTTAGATTCAAGTATTACCAATACTCAAACTGAAACTGTTGGGCGCTTAATTCCATCGCGTGCACAAAATGGTTCTACCATGATTACGCCTCGCTTATTAGAAAGTGAAGACACTATTTTTGACACAAAATTCACCACTAAACACTTTAACGGACATAATATTACTGTAGGTGGTCAATGGTGGGATGCCAGTATTAAAGATGGTCTAAGGGTGAATAAAGAAATTTCTTTTGAACAACTTGGATTATTTGCCGAAGATACATTGGCACTTACAGACAATCTAGCATTAACACTTGGCTTACGTTTTGATGATCACGATACCTTTGGTGATTTTTGGACACCACGCGCTTATTTAGTTTGGAATGCCAACGATAGCTGGACGTTCAAAGGTGGCTATTCAGAAGGCTATAAAGCTCCACGTTTAGAGCGCCTTACCAGTGGTATTTATAATGTCGGTGGGCAAGGTCGAACACCTTTATTTGGTAATCCTGATTTAAAACCTGAAACCAGTAAAAACTTTGAACTTGGTGCATATTTCGATAACGCATCGAACTTTGATGCCAATATCACTGCTTTCTACAATCAAGTTGAAGACAAAATTGTCTCTGGACCTATTGAAAAAACCTGTGATGCCAACATCAATAAAGCCGAATGTGAACAGATCATGGCAAGCATTGGTACACCTTGGGTTATGCAATCGGGTGATACAGGAAACCGCTCATGGATAATTTCACGTTCTGTAAATGCAGAAGAAGCTAAAATTTACGGTGTTGAAACAGGTTTAAATTGGGCATTTCTTCCTAGTTGGAAATTAGGCTTAAATTACACATGGACAGAAACTGAAATTAAAGATTCGAAACTGGGTAATCCACCATTAAATGATACTCCAAAGCATATTGTTAATGCTTCTTTAAAATGGCAAGCAGATGACAATATTCAACTATGGGCACGAGGTGAATACCGAAGTGATCGCGCTCGTTTTACCTCTACTTATGAAAATTTAAGTGCTGCCAATAAAGAAGTCTATGATGCATTAGGTGATTATAAGTCTTACGCCCTTTTACACCTTGGTTCAAATTTTACAATTAATAATCAATGGGATGTTGGTGTTGCCTTGTACAATGTTTTTGATAAGAACTTTATTGATTATGAAAAAGTAGATTCAGGTTATTACAACCGATACAGTAATACTCAAGAAGGTCGCCGCGTTCAATTAAGTACAACCTTTAAATTCTAAAATCCACTCCTTCTGAAAACCCTGTTCCTACAGGGTTTTTTAATATCCAATTTTCACCCTTATGCAACATGCTCATACCAATCGACATGGATAATGAGGCTGAAAAATGCTTAGAACATTAGCCTCACTTACTCACTCCCCCAACAAACTATTTTTTTTATCTTGAAATATCTTGCATTTACTTAATAATGATAATTATTAATGATTTAAAATATCATGTTACATTATTTCATTCATTTTTCCATTATCTCACTATTTGAGAATCGGCAATTTCAATTCAAAATGGATGCAATAAAAAACAAGAATCATTATTATTCGCATACAAATTTACACTACTCTTTGTGAGTTAATAATGTCGTTTATCAAATCTCGTAAAAAGATTGTATCAACTGCAATCGCTTCTTCTCTTTCAGTTATAGCGACTGCTGCTATTGCACAACAAGAAGACGTTGCACAACTTCCTACAATTCATGCAGAAGCAAAATTGCAAGAACAAAGTCTAAAAGTAGACAAATCTGCCAATACAAAATTTGTTGCACCGTTATTAGATACACCAAAATCTGTATCAATCATTTCAAAACAATTAATTCAAGATACCCAGGTTACAACTTTAAGCGATGCTTTACGTACAGTTCCTGGTATTACCTTAGGTGCTGGTGAAGGTGGTAATCCAAATGGCGACCGTCCATTTATTCGTGGTTACAGCTCTGAAAGCTCAATGTATGTAGATGGTGTTCGTAATTCAACCTCTCAAAACCGTGAGATGTTTGCTATTGAACAAGTTGAAGTGACTAAAGGTTCTGCTTCTGCTCTAGGTGGTGCTGGCTCTGCTGGTGGTAGCATTAACATGATTTCTAAAGTTGCGAAAAAAGGTAACTTTTTAGAAGGATCTGTTTCTGGTGGTACTGACGATTACCAACGTATTACTCTTGATGGTAACAAAGATTTTGGTAATGGAATTGCAGCTCGTGTTGCTGTATTAGGTCACCATAACAATAAAGCAGGACAGGATGATGGTGCTGAATACAAACGAGTAGGTATTGCACCAAGTATTACTTTCGGTATTGACTCTCCAACACGTGCAACATTAAGTTATTATTATTTAAAATCGAATGACACTCCAGATTCAGGTGTTCCTTACTGGAATCCAACTGACAAAACTGCGACAGGTAAACCTTTAGATGCGAAACAAGGTATTTACTATGGATGGTTAGGTCGTGATTTTCAGAAACAGGAAAATCAATCTGGTACGATCAAATTAGAACGTGATTTGACAGACAGTATCACTTTAAGTAACACAGCAATTTATAGTAATTCTAAAAATGACTACATATGGACTCAACCAGACGACAGCCAAAAAAATATTGCCAATGGTGAAGTATGGCGTCGTGTCAACTCACGTATCACAGATACGAATACTTTTACTGACCAACTGGCTTTAACTGGTAAATTTAATACAGGCTCAATTAAACATAGCTTTAATGTCGGTGCAGAATATAGCGACCAGAAATCAGATAAAGGTTCTTATAATGTAACTTCAAACTCAGGAAAACCGATTACTGGTTCACCAACAACAGGTGCTTGTTCACTTGGAATTGGGGCTGCGTCTGATTATTGGTGTACATCTGCCTATAACCCTAATTCAAAAGATCCATGGTTAGGTAAAATTGCTGAAAATAAAGCTGTTACAACGACTACAGCTCAAACGACGTCCGTTTATTTATTGGATAATATTGAGTTTAGTCCACAATGGTTACTAGACCTTGGTGCTCGTTGGGACAAGTTTGATACAGAACTTAAAACCAATGCGACTGGTGCTAAAATTGAAAACAACACCGACTTTTTCTCTTATCAAGCAGGTTTAACATTTAAACCAGTTGAAAATGGTTCAATCTATGCAAGTTTTGCAACTTCAGCAAATCCTGTAGGTATTGATGCTGGTGATGGTTCAGAAACAGCAGTTAGTGCAAGCAATAAAGATTTAGATCCCGAGGAAAGCCGTACTTTTGAAATTGGTACAAAATGGGATTTTTTCAATGATAAATTGAATTTGACTGCTGCTATTTTCCGTACCGAAAAACAAAATACCCGTATTTCACTTGATGCCAACACCTCTATAAATGGTGGTGCAAGTAAAGTGGATGGTGTGGAATTAGGACTTAACGGGAATATCACTGATAAATGGGCTGTTGCTGCTGGCTATACTTATTTAGATAGCGAATCAACTAAAAATGGTGTGAGCTGTCGTGGTACTACTTGCACAGATCAAACGATCTATAATGGTAATGTTATGCCAAATGTTGCTAAAAATAGTGCAACGCTTTGGACAACGTATCAAGTATTACCACAGGTTAATTTAGGTGTTGGTGCTATTGCGATGGATAAAGTCTATGGTGATTTAGCCAATACTAAATGGGTTCCAGGTTATGTACGCTATGATGCAATGGCACGTTATAACGTCAACAAAAATGTAGATTTACAACTAAATGTGAACAATCTATCTGATGTACGTTATTTCACTAAAGCATATGCATCTCATTATGCAACAGAAGCAGAAGGTCGTAGTGCTGTACTTGCTATAAACTTTAAGTACTAAGATTCAGTAGCGTTTTATCCACTCTGAATTGAATTAAAAATAGCTCCTTAAAAAGGGGCTATTCTTTTATCGGTGAATAGAACATATCCTCCAAGATACACTCCCTTCGTATAAAAATAACAGGCTATTAAAACAGCACTTTTCAAATTATTTTTACACTATATTCATATTTTACCGATAGTTTAAATGAATTAAAAATACAAAAATAAGTAATATTTCCAAATGCAAATAATAATAATTATCATTGTTATTAATAAACATTCTCACTATCATTCGCAACAATTGTTACATATCCTAACAATTCATCCACGATTACTGCATATTTTAAAATTTAGGTCTATGTAGTAGAGAAAATTTGTCATATCCACATTAGGGATCACCTCCTATGGCACATATAAAAAGCCGTAAACATACGAAAATAAAATCTCTAGTCGCTATTGCTGCTGTTCTCCCATTAATGGCACATGCTGCACAAGAGGAAAGTGATATCACTAAACTTCCAACGATTGCCGTACAAGCCAAAGAAAAAGCAGAAAATAAATACAAAACAAATAGTGTAAGTTCAGCAAAATATACCCAGCCGTTAGTTGATACACCGCAAACAATCTCTGTGATTAATAAGGAAATCTTACAAGAACAAGGTGCAACTTCGCTTGTAGAGGCATTACGCAATACCCCTGGGATCACTTTACAATTAGGTGAAAATGGCAATACCAGTGCTGGTGATGCCTTCCAAATGCGCGGCTTTTCAACTCAAACCTCTACTTTTGTAGATGGTATTCGTGATCTTGGCGCAATCAGTCGTGATGTATTCAATTTAGAACAAATTGAAGTGGTTAAAGGTCCTTCTGGTTCAGAAACAGGTCGTGGTGCTGCATCTGGTTATATCAACCTTGTGAGCAAGTTGCCAACTTTACAAAATAATCATTCAATATCAGCAACCTATAATACTGCTGAACATGCTCGTATTTCTGCCGATCTAAATCAAGCTTTAAATAGCAATACTGCTATTCGTTTGAATATCATGGGGCAAGACGGTGGCATCGAAGGTCGTGATTATATTGAGAATAATAGCTATGCAGTTGCCCCTGCTATTGCATTTGGCTTAGATACAGATACACGTTTCTATCTTTATTCACAGCATGTACGCCAACGTAATATACCTGATGGTGGTATTCCAACCATTGGTATGGAAGGTTTCTATTATGGTTATAGCTCAAGCTATACAAATGATAAAAATCCAACATTACAAAATCAAATCCGTGATGCGATTAATAATTCTGCCGAAGCTCAAAAAATCAATGCTGCTTTACACAATGCTCCAGCAGTTGATCGTGAAAATTTTTATGGTCATTCTAATGACCATGAAGATGTCGATTCAAATATGGTGACTGCAAAGGTAGAAAGTGATTTAGCTGAAAATATCAAATTTACCAATATTTCACGCTTGGGCAAAACTCGTATGCAACGAGCTTTAACAGGTATTATTGGGATCAATGCACCATCTGTAAATGTGACTGTTAATCCAGACAATAGCTATAGTTATAAATTTAACTACAGCAATTTTGATCCAAATAATAAAGATACATGGACAATTTCTCGCTCGTATCAAGGGGTTGACCAAGAAAATAAAATCTTAGCCAATACATCAACGTTAAACTTCAATTTCAAAACAGGCTCAGTTGAACATGATTTAGTTGCAGGTTTAGAATTTTTAAAAGAAGAACAATATTCTCAAACCCTTTCGACCCAAAAACCAGGTCAAAAAGCACCAACACTACCTGCAGCAAATTTATATCATCCGAATCGTAACGATGCTTTTCCTGAGTTAGTGAATACAGGTGCATATACGGATGGTAAAACAGATACTGCAGCCGCATATTTATTCGACACCATTAAATTACTCAATAATCGCCTGCAATTTAATGGTGGTGTCCGTGTTGATTATTATGAAACTGACTACAAAGCTTTGGCTATTGCAACAAATGCAAATACTTTGGCTATTACCAAAACGCCAACCAATTTGTCTGCACATGACACGCTTGTAAGCTGGAAACTTGGTAGCTTATTTAAACCAACTGAAAAAAGCAGCGTATATGCTTCTTATGCTAAATCACTGACACCACCAGGAAGTGCAAACTTTGGGCTTTCGGCAGATGGAATTAACAGTGCAGCGGCAAAACCACAAGAAACCAATCATTATGAAGTCGGTACAAAGTGGGATCTATTAAATGATCAATTGGCGATTAATGTTGCTGCTTATTACACAGAAAATGAAAATCAATTTACTCAAGATGCCATTACTCGTGAATCCATTCAAGAAGGTAAAACAAACGTTAAAGGTGTTGAGCTTGGTGCTGTAGGTAAAATCACAGATGCTTGGAATATTTCGGCAGGTATTGCTCACATGAAAACGGAGCAAGAAGACCAAATTAGTGTCAATGCAACGACTGGAGCAATCACTAAAACTAACAATGTTCGCTGGTCGCCAGAATGGACTGCAAGCTTATGGTCTACCTATGACATCAAAGGTTTTAAAGTCGGTGTAGGCGCACGTTATGTCGATGATCAAAAACGTGTAATTACTGACAGTACTGCCCCTGCTGCAATGCCTTCAATTCCAAGTTATGTGGTTTTTGATGCAATGGCAGGCTATACGTTCAATAAAAATGCATCTGTAAACTTAAATGTTTATAACCTCACTGATAAAGAATATATCAGTACATTAAATAATGGTGGTGGACGTTTAATCCTTGGGCAACCACGTTCAGCGGCATTAACACTCAATTATAAATTCTAAAATTTCAGTTCAGCTTTTTTACAAAAAGTAGTACATTCTCAATGCGTGTACTACTTTTTTATTTGTCTAAAATATTGTTCCAAAGAGTGATCCAAGCCAATGATGCTACATATCCCACAAGTATTAACAAAACAACAAGTCGCTGAATTTAGGGCTCAGTTGCAAGATGAAAAACTTTGGCTCAATGGCAAAATAAGTGCAGGCTCTCAGGCGCAACAAATCAAAAATAATTTACAAGTTGATGTTCATCAAGACAGCTACCAAATAATTTCAACTCAAGTTCTTAAAGCACTTAAAAATAATCTACTGGTACAATCTGCGGGACTGCCTAAACACCTTTTACAACCGATGTTGAATTGCTACCAAGACGCAGGCAATTACGGTAATCATGTGGATAATGCTGTGCAATTTTCATCATTAACAGGACAAATGATCCGCACCGATGTTTCAATGACAGTATTTTTATCTGATCCTGATGAATATGAAGGTGGCGAACTCATTGTAGAAGACAGCTACGGTTGCCATGAAGTGAAGCTTGATGCAGGTGATGCAATTCTCTACCCTGCGACCAGTTTACATCGGGTTGAACCTGTGACTTCAGGAAAACGGATTGCTGCATTTACATGGATGCAAAGCATGGTCAAAGACGATTGGCAACGCAGTATGTTGTTTAATCTTGACATGACTATTATCAAATTACGTCAACAATTGGGTGACAATGAAGAAGTGGTGAGTTTAACCAGCCATTATCATAATTTACTCCGTCAATGGGGTGATTTATGATTGCTACGACGTCGACAAAAAACCTTACACCATTCACTCAAATTCCAGAATATTTACAAACAATTGCAGATTATGAACGACAGGCAGAAAAGCATTTGCCTGAAAATACATGGCATTACCTACAAGGTGGTGCGATGGATGAAAATAGTGTCCGAGAAAATTTACAACAATTCCAAAAAATTCAACTTGTTCCAAGACTCTTGAATGATTTGACCCAAGGCTCTACCGAAATCGAAATTTTAGGGCAAAAATTTCCACATCCTATTTTTTTAGCACCGATCGGGCATCAACAACTCTTTCATTCTGAAGGTGAAGCTGCTGCGGCACTGGCTGCCGAAGTTCTTGGCAGTAATATGGTATTGAGTACCTTTACCAATACCGATATGCGTCAGCTTAAAAAAGATAATCCTTTAAAATGGTTTCAATTGTATTGGCAAGGTGATCGTGAGAAATCATTGGCCTTAATTCAACTTGCAGAACGACAACATTTTAAAGCCATTGTGATTACGGTAGATTCACCACATACGGGCATTCGTGATCGTGAACGTCGTGTGTTTTTCCAATTACCTCAAAAGATGCAACATCCACATACGCCTACACACATTCCTCTACCTGAAATTTCAGCAGATCAACATCCTGTATTTAATGGCTTAATGCAAATCGCACCAAAATGGGCAGATATTGAATTTATTATTGCCCATACACATTTACCGGTGATTTTAAAAGGTGTACTTCATCCATTAGATGCAAAAAAAGCACTAGATTTAGGTGTCAAAGGATTAATTATTTCCAATCACGGCGGACGTGTACTGGATACCTCTATCTCACCACTAAAAGCTTTGCAGAATATTAAAGCTGTTGTTCCGCAGGATTTCCCATTATTACTCGATGGTGGCATCCGTCGTGGTACAGATATTTTTAAAGCATTGGCTTTAGGCGCTTCTGCGGTACTCATTGGTCGTCCTGCGATTTATGGACTTTCTGTTGCAGGTGCTTTGGGCGTTGCCCATGTACTAAAAATTTTAAAAGAAGAATTTGAAATCACTATGGCTTTAATGGGAACAGCTACCGTGAATGATATTAATAAAGAATATATTTCCCAAGATTGATTATTTTGTAGAAAAATTTTCTCTCAATCCGCATTTTTTATGCAAATTAAGGAATTTATTCCCAAGACAACTGTTTTAAAATTGATCTTAAGATAAACCATTTGCAAGTCATCCGTGTTTAGGTTTATAGCGTGTTATCCACCTATAAATTTATGAAAATTTAGCGTGTTTTTCACATTAAAAACACTTGTAAATTGAACAGATAGACACAATCTATATGCGTAGTAAGTTGCCTAAGCAAGAAACGAGCAACAAAAACTACACAAGGAGTTACCTCATGATGTTGGCTGATCCAAGTACAAAATACCGTCGCATGTACCAACGTGTAGACTTGCCTGACCGTCAATGGCCAAATAACGAAATCAATAAAGCGCCTATTTGGATGAGCACTGATCTGCGTGATGGTAACCAAGCAATTTTTGAACCGATGAATATGGAACAGAAATTCAAAATGTTCCAAATGTTGGTCAAAATCGGCTTTAAACATATTGAAATTGGCTTCCCTTCTGCATCTCAGGTGGACTTCGACTTTACCCGCAAATTGATTGAAGAAGATCATATTCCAGAAGACGTTTATATCGAGGTTTTAGTACAAGCACGTGATCATTTGATTGCGCGTACTTTTGAATCTTTACAAGGTGCAAAACGTGCCATTGTTCATATTTACAACTCTAACTCTCCGACTTTTCGTAAAAAAGTCTTGAACGTAGATGTCGCTGGTGCAAAAGCTTTAGCGATTAATGCTGCAACAAAAGTGAAAGAATATGCAGCAAAGCAACCTGAAACTGAATTTATTTTCCAATATAGTCCTGAATGTTTTACTGCAACTGAATTAGAAGTTGCTAAAGATGTCTGCGATGCTGTGACTGAGATTTGGGAAGCATCTCCTGACAATAAAGTGATTTTGAACTTGCCCGCAACTGTAGAAGTTTCTGGCCCGCACGTTTACGCAGACCAAATTGAATGGATGCACCGCAACTTGCAACGCCGTGATGGTGTGATTATTTCTGTACATTGTCACAATGACCGTGGTTGTGGTATTGCCGCTTCTGAATTGGCGATTATGGCGGGTGCAGACCGTGTTGAAGGTTGTGTATTTGGGAATGGTGAACGTACAGGTAATGTCGACGTTGCTGCCATTGCCTTGAATATGTATACCCAAGGTGTGGCTTGTGAATTAGATTTTTCTAATATCAACGAAATTATTGCAACTGTTGAAGAATGTACAGGTTTACCTGTTCACCCTCGCCATCCGTATGCAGGTGATTTAGTCTTTACTGCATTCTCTGGTTCACACCAAGATGCAATTAAGAAAGGCTTTGAATTCCAAAAAGACGAAGACATTTGGGATATGCCTTACTTACCGATCGACCCGAAAGATTTAGGTCGTGACTATGACGCTGTGATTCGTGTCAATTCACAATCGGGTAAAGGCGGTATTACTTACTTGTTAGAGTCAAATTACAACGTGGTATTGCCTCGTCGTTTACAAATTGAGTTCTCTCAAGTGGTTCAACAAGTTGCAGATGAAGAAGGTGTTGAGGTTTCGGCAAAGCAAATTTGGGAATTGTTCCAAGAAACTTATGTTGCTGCTAAAGATGCACATTATTCTGTCAAAAACTATAAATTATCTGATGATAATGGCAACCAAGTCATTGAACTTGATTTAAATATTAATGGTGAAACCCAGCACTTACGTGGTGAAGGTAATGGTCCTATCTCTGCGATTTTGAATGCTCTTCAATTACCTATTGATGTTGTGAACTATGAAGAACGTAGTATCAGCTCTGGTGCACATGCAAAAGCATTGGCTTTAATCGAACTTCAAGTACAAGGTACGGGTAAATCTGCATTTGGTGCAGGTATCCATGACAACATTGTCACTTCATCTATCGAAGCGATTATTGCTGCAACCAACCGTTTAATCGATCAAGGTGTGCTTAGCACAGACCCAGTGATCGCCGCTGCTGTATAAGCGATATCAATTAAAAGACTTTAGAAAGGATATCCCAAGTGGTATCCTTTCTTTTATTCATCTATACCCTTTTATTATTTTAAGGCGAACATTTCCTGTGTCTTTCCCAGCAGATTCGGTGGGTTTAGTTACCCCGCAAAAGTTTGAATTTGAACAACCTTTAGAACTTGAATGTGGTCGAGTATTGCCACGCTATGAAATCATGGTGGAAACTTATGGTGAACTTAATGCAGATAAAGCGAATGCAATTTTAATTTGCCATGCACTTTCAGGGCATCACCATGCCGCAGGTTATCATCACGAAGATGATAAAAAAGCAGGTTGGTGGGATGCCTGTATTGGACCTGGAAAAGCCATTGATACTTCAAAGTTTTTTGTCGTAGCACTAAATAATATTGGTGGATGCAATGGTTCAACGGGTCCAACCTCTCCGAATCCTGAAAATGAAAATCGTCCTTATGGCCCAGACTTCCCTTTAGTTACCGTTCGTGACTGGGTAAAAACGCAAGCCATACTTTCAGATCGTTTAGGAATTGATGCTTGGTATTCGGTCATTGGTGGTTCATTAGGTGGCATGCAAGCATTACAATGGTCTATCGATTATCCTGATCGTATAAAAAAATGCGTCATCATTGCCAGTGCCCCAAAACTTTCTGCACAAAATATTGCTTTCAATGAAGTGGCACGTCAGTCAATTTTATCTGATCCAGACTTTCACAATGGTCGATATTTAGAACATGATAGCTATCCAAAACGTGGTTTAATTCTGGCACGGATGGTTGGTCACATTACCTATCTATCTGAAGAAGCCATGAAACAAAAATTTGGTCGCGATTTAAAATCAGGCAAATTTATGTATGGTTTCGATGTTGAATTCCAAGTAGAAAGTTATTTGCGCTATCAAGGTGAACAATTTAGTCGTAACTTTGACGCCAATACTTATTTGATCATGACCAAAGCATTGGATTACTTTGATCCGTCTCGTGAATATGAGCAATCACTCACCAAAGCATTATCAAATACAAAATGCCCGTTCTTGGTGGTGTCCTTCACTACTGATTGGCGCTTTAGCCCACAACGCTCGCAAGAGCTTGTTAATGCGTTAATCACCAATCATAAACCTGTCAGCTATTTAGATATTGATGCTGAACAAGGTCATGACTCATTCCTATTTCCTATTCCGTTGTACGTCAAATCCTTACGGGCATTTTTAGGTGGTGCTGAACATCTTAATTCAACACCGAAGGAGGCTTTGTAATGCGTATTGACCAACAACTTGCCGAAAAATGGATCAATGCTGGTGCGAGTGTGCTCGATTTAGGCTGTGGCGATGGTGAGTTATTGTCACAAATGAGCAAAAAACAGCAAATTCATGCTTACGGTTTAGAAATCGACCAAGAAAAGATTGCAATTGCTGTCAGCAAAGGGTTAAATATTATACAACAAGACTTAAATCTTGGTTTAGGACGCTTTGCCGACCAGTCTTTTGATTACGTGGTTATGGCACAAGCTTTGCAAGCTGTAGATGCACCAGATGTACTTCTGCGCGATATGGTGCGGGTTGGGAAACAAGCAATTATTACATTCCCCAATTTTGCGTATTGGAAAACACGTTCATTCCTTGCACTTAAGGGACGGATGCCTGTTTCCGATGCATTACCTTATATGTGGTACAATACTCCAAATATCCACCTATGTACCTTTCGTGATTTTGAAGCATTGTGTGATGAAAATCAGATCCAAATTATTGATCGACTCGCTGTGAATGGGAACCAACAAGGCAGCTTTTTAAGTAAAGCTATGCCTAATTTGTTCGGCGAAGTCGCTATTTATCGAGTGAGCGCTCTATGAAAAAAATACTATTAAGCAGTACATTATTTTTTGGGCTGTTAACAGTTCAAGCCCATGCGGACTATGTCCCACAACAGCAACAATCTGTTTCTGCAATGGCAGCACAATATGCACATATGGATGTTGCAGATTTACAAAAAGCTGCAAAAGCAGGACAACCTGCTGCACAGTTTTATTTAGCGACGCATCTTCAGGCTGGTACTGGTGGCGTTTCTAAAGACTTAAAACAATCATTTACTTGGTTCAAAGCTGCGGCTGACCAAGGCATTTCATCTGCTCAGTTGAATGTCGGTCGTATGTATGCAGACGGCATGGGTGTTTCTAAAAGTGAAACGTCTGCGCGCCAATATTTTGAAAAAGCAGCAAGTCATGGCGACAACCGTGCAAGCTTTAACTTAGCCGTTATGGAAGAGCAAAAGAAAAACTACATGGGTGCTTACCAATGGTATGAGCTTTCTACTCGTGACGGAATGTTAGACAATAAGGTGATTAACATGTCGCAGTCTAAAAAGACCGCATTGGCTGCAAACTTAACGCAAGAGCAAATCCGTACTGCAACACAACGTGCAGATCAATGGATTCAAGCGCAGTAACTCATTGGTAACTTGATAGATTCAAAAAGCACCTTCGGGTGCTTTTTTATTATCGCTAGAAATACACTTTTTCTTTAAAAAGGTGATTCGGTTTTTTGGAAAATGAACCGATAAAATTGGATAACTACAGTTTTCTACATTCACCTAGTTAAAGCATATAAATCAGATAAAAGTCATATTTTTATATAAAAAGAACTGTAATGATGATGTCAATATTCAAAAAAGAATAAGGATGATCTAATGAAATCTGTTGTTTGCCATGATGCCGAATTAACAATTGAAAACTTAACTGAACTCGTTCCATTAAAAGGTCAAGTTCTATTGGATGTTGTCCGCTGTGGAATCTGTGGCAGTGACTTACATATGCAACACAGCTGCGACCACATGCACAATCTCGCAGAACGAGTCGGTTTTAAAGGTATTGCTAAAAATTCTGATAAATTTGTCATGGGGCATGAATTCTGCGGAAAAATCATAGATTATGGTCCCAAAACACGCCGTAAGCTCAAAACAGATACATTGGTCTGTGCAATGCCTCTATTGTATTTAGATAATTTAGGATACCAGTCTACAGGGCTTTCTCCCAACGCATCGGGTGGTTATGCAGAACAAGTCTTAGTGCAATCGAATTTAATGTTTGAAGTGCCCAATGGCTTAGATGCAGATAATGCTGCTATGACTGAACCTATGGCCGTTGCCCTACATGCAGTTCGGCGTAGTCGTATAAAAACCAGTGAACCTGCCATTGTAATTGGTTGTGGGCCTGTAGGCTTAGGGATTATTTTAATGTTGAAAGCGACTGGTGTGAAAAAAGTCATTGCCAGTGACTATTCTGCTAGTCGAAGAAAATTGGCAGAGCGTTGCGGTGCAGATATTGTGATTAATCCTGCGAATAACTCCCCTTTTGCAAACTGGAAAGAACTTGGTTTATTGGGCAATGCAGCTGAAGCACTTAATTACGGCTTAGGTATTTTTGACAAAATTCAGTCCACAGGTATACCGTGGTGGCATGCATGGCGTGTCGTAGATAAGTTAGGTGCTTTACCTAAACGACCTGTAATTTTTGAATGTGTAGGTGTTCCTGGAATCTTGCAACATATCATAGACGGCGCACCATTATTTTCAAAAATAGTCGGTGTTGGTGTTTGTATGCAAAGCGACCGTATTGAACCCGCCCTTGCGATCAATAAAGAAATCGAAATGCAGTTTGTTTTAGGCTACACACCTTTAGAATTCCGCGATGCCTTACATATGATTGCAGAAGGCAAAATCGATTGCTCACCACTCATCACAGGTATTGTGGGATTAGATGGGGTAAGCAATGCTTTCTCTGCACTTCGTGACCCTGAACAGCATGCAAAAATTTTAATCGACCCAAAGAAAATGGGTACTGACATCATGTCTAAATGATTTAGATAACTCAAAGAAGCCATACTATTACCTAAAATACAGTATGGCTTCTTCATTTAGATTTCAGGTTTTTAAGCTAAAACTCAAACTTCTATTTTTCAAATCATGCTTAGAATCCGTTAAAATACTCAACGTTATTCAAAATTCAGAGCAATTGAAATGTCTGCACAAGATTGGTTATCGCAAGGAACACTGGTACTCGCAAGTAATAATAAAGGCAAAATTGCTGAATTCACAAAAATGTTTGCCGAGTTAGATCTACCTGTTGAAGTAATTCCTCAAGGGCAACTGAATATCGAAGATGCAATTGAAGACGGTTTAAGCTTTATTGAAAATGCCATCATTAAAGCACGCCATGCAAGTCGTATTTCAGGTAAACCTGCGATTGCAGATGATTCAGGTATTTGCGTGCCTATACTTGGTGGAGCACCAGGCATTTATTCTGCACGCTACGCAGGTGAACATGGTGATGATGCAGCCAATAATGTAAAACTTTTAGAAAATTTAAAACCTTTACGTAAAGACCATGAAACGATTCAAGGAATGTTTGTTTGTGTACTTGCATTGGTTCAACATGCAGACGATCCGCTTCCACAAATATTCCAAGGCATTTGGCAAGGTGAAGTATTAGAGCAAGCACGTGGTGAAAATGGTTTCGGCTATGATCCGCTGTTTTGGCTACCTGAATTGGGTATTTCCAGTGCTGAAATGAGTAAAGAAGAAAAGAACAAAATTAGCCATCGTGGACAAGCGATGCAATTATTTAAAGCAAGTTTAGAAAAGTAAAATACCTTTAAATTCCCTCTTGAACTCTCTCTCCAAATGAGAGAGTTCAATTAACTTTAGCTCAAAAGATACACCATAACGCCATAAATCACGCAGACCACACAACTTACAATTGTTCCCGAAGCAATATATTGAGCTGAAATACCCGTTCCCTGATAGTGCGTTTCTAAAGCGACAATATTGGCTGCAGGTGGTAAACAGAAGAGTAAAAACATCACTCCAATATATTCATGAATATGCGGCACAGGTAAAAATAAATACGCCAAAGTACACAACACGACACCACACAGTATTTTCAATACTGCAAGCTTTGAACTTGTCACTAAATCATCAAGATAAACTTTGGTTTTTCTAAGCCACATCCCCAATACACACATACCAGCAAAGCTCATACTCCATTTGGCAGCCGTATACATCCAATTGACCCAATCATCATTTTGAAAGTGTTGCACATCAAAACAACGTAAGGCTCCTGAAATCATCAAAGCAATGACAGGTGGTGATTGCAGCATTTTTTTCAATAATTCAAGCCTAGATTGTGGTGCAGAACTGACTGAAGTGACCGCCCAAGAATTCCCAAAAATTGATACACCAATGTACAGCGGGATCATTGCCATACTATTTTCAATTCCAAAAATTGCGATAGCAATTGGAAAACCCAACCAAGCCATATTGGTATAACTAAAACACAGTGAAGCCAAGCGATCGTTAGATAGTTTTAGGTAGATAAAGAACAGAATAAAACAAGAAAAAAAGGCAAATAGAATTAAAGCAATGCTGCCAGATTTATAAAAAACCATATTGTAAATAATCACAACAGGGATAAATAAACGAGCAAGTAATAATGATAACCAAGATTTGAGAGTTGCCGAAAATTTGCTATTCGCCAGTATCAAGCCACAGATAAATGATAAAACTGGAAATAAAAACGCCACAGTACAGCACCTTATTCTCAATATGATAATTAATTGACTTACTGAAACAAGAGATTGAATAAGCTCACGCCATGTGAGTAGTTTAAATACTCAATTGGAGGGCTTCAAGACACAAAACAAAGCTTTGACCGAGCAATTATAAGTACTCGAAAGCAAATGAATAGATTAAAGAAATAAATGAACCACGACAAAGTTATAGTCCTAGTCGTGGAATGAGGTATTAACTACATTTATTCAAGGTATTTTTATTCATTAGCTTTAGATAGTTTTTAAAGTCAGAGCTTAGCTCATCTTGAGTATCAGAATCTTTCATAAACTCATCATATCTTATTTTTTTTGCTTTTTTCATTGCGGCTTTATCTATGAATGTAGAAAAAAAACTCCTCGTGTATGCTGATTTAATTTTTTTATTTGAAAAATATATAACGTCTTCATAGCCCCCAAAGTTTGATTCATTATTCAAAATAGCAACAATTGCACATTCTCTATTCTTCATTTGATATATTGTGGCATTTTTATCGGAAATTCGTCCATCTTCATATTCGTAAGGAATAATTATATGTTGTAATTTGTTGAATTTACTGTTTATTTCAACACCAGTGTAAGTGTAAGCTAATACTTGGTTATTAATACAAGCAACTATAGAAAACATTAGGGTTAAGTAGCCTATAACTTTTTTCATAATTCCCACCTAAAACTTTAATTTTTTATAATTTTTTACACCTAACTCTAATAGTTGGGGCTTTAATACTCTCCAAGTTTTACCATTTGGACACAACTGGAAATGTGGCCAATCTTTCTTTTTCCATGATCCGCCCCATTCTAACCCTAATTCTTGACCTATTGGCCCTATTTTTTTACTATCAAGTTTAGATTGATTATCATCAGAAAGGTACGTTATCTCTCCGTTTCTGACAGAAACGATGTCTATTGCTAAGCCATATTGATGATAGCTCTGTAAAGCTTTAGCATTAGTATTTGCACTTGGTAAAGCGTCTTGTGCTGATGGACTTCTATAACCATCTGTAATGACCCAAGTTATTCCAAGTTTTTGATATGCAGTATTTATTAGTTTAATAACATAAGGTTGATACACAGCATGGAGTTCAGCTATTCGAGCTAAAGTACGCTTATAATGTTTTTCCCCACCACATGCTTGAGGTAATAAGCCTTTTACGTTGACTGGCGTAGGGGCTTCAACTTTAGCTACAGGAGTTTTTTCTTTATTTTTAGAAGCATCTTGAGTAACTTTTGGTGGTGTTACAGGCTTTTTCTCTTCTTTTTTCTTTGGTGTTGTCGGTTTTGTTGCAGTAGGTGCTACTTGACGATCATATACTCTTAACTTTTGATTATGGCTCAATCTATCACTAGAAAGACTGCTTAACTTTTTAATTTCATCAATCGTATTACCTGTCAATTTAGCAATCAACGGTAAAGTATCGGTTTGTTGAACAACAATAATCTTTGTTTTTTCTTGCTGATTTGGCTTTGGAGCTTGTGGTTTAGGCTTAACTTCAGGTGGTGGCGTTAGTGCTTCAGCTTTTTTAGGAGGAATTTTTAAAATTTGACCTGAGTGAATATCGGTATCACTTTTTAGATTATTTATTCTAATTAACTCATCTGTTGTTGTGTGATTATCATCTGCAATTCGACCTAAATAATCTCCCTCGGCAACGATATAAGTTGAGCGTACATATGTGCCAGTTGCGGCATCTTTGGCTGAAAGATTTACGCCTTTGAGTAAGATTTTAGGGCTACGAACAATAAAAATGGTTTTTTCACCAATAAGCTGTATTTTAACTTGAGAGTTATATTCTCCAGTGACCATACTTCTTACTCGAACATCAATGACTGTACCTACAGGACGTTTAATCCATACAGATTCACCACTGGCAGGGGATACATAATCAGAGATTAGTGTAGAGCCGACCCAAAGTTGGTGAACTAAACCACTGATTGGTTGATCAAGAGCATCCAAAAATTTTATATTGGCTAAACAATCCATAATTATATCTCCCCCTCATGGTCATGATCTTCGTGTGATCCACAACTACAGTTATACTCAAAATCATCATATTCACTGTCATCATCCATAGAGACAGTCCAGACATCATCTGTTCCAATAAGAAGATCATGATTTTCATTATTAGATGTCGTCATACGTTGAGTACGCCCATGCTCATCTAGCTCACCTGAAACATAGGTATAATTTTTATTATTGACTAATTTATATTTTACTTCTGAAAAATTAGCTTCATAAAACAGGTCATAACAATCCCATTTATTGGTAAAAGTTTTAATTTCATTGACAATGGCAAGCGATGGAATTTCAGCCTTAACTTGCTGTCCACTTTCAAATTTATGTTGTCCTGCTTGATATAAAATTTTGCCACCAGTAGAGATGGTTATACCTTGATCATTGATTACAATCCGAGAACCGCCAGCCATTTTATTATTGCCCCAGCATTATAATTATGAGACAAGATTAACATATTTACTTAAAAATAAAAACAAGGATACACATGACAATGATTGTTTCAGTTCATTTGGGAGATTGCATATTAATTGCCGCAGATAAGCGAGCAATGGTATGTGACTTAAAAACAGGTTCAATGCGTATATCTAAGGATGATGAAAAAAAAATTAAACTATGGACTCGAGGGGCAATAGTCGGCACAGGAGAAACCCTCTTTCTCAATCGAATCGCTGACTACTTTATTCAATTTAAAGAAGATGGGCGATCACTCAAGCAAATGGATGCGATTTATGAGGAAATTGAAAGAAGATTACAAGAAGGTATACCAAAAGAGCACTTAAGGAACAATACAATCATTTTTTCGATATTTGATGGAACAGAAACTTTACTGTACTCAATCCCAATAGACCCATTTTTTGAGGTTACTCTTAAAAATGACATAGAGATGATCCATCCTTATATGCATGAAATAAAAGTGTGGGAGGTTAATGTCACCTGTTTTAATCTTCCTCCTGATATGAGTAGCTTACAAAGTTTTCAACGACATTTAAAAGGATTGTCTGCATTTGAAAATGAAAAAAACTTTATCGAGTACTACATAGATAAACTAAAACATGTTTTTACAACACATGCTTTTATAGATCCGAGTATTACTCCCTCATTTGATCTTTATATACAATCTTGCGAAACAGGAAAAAGCCTTGCGTTACACGTTCCAAATTTACAATTAAGTATACCAAGTACTGAAAAATTGAATTTTAGGGATAAAAAAGGGTAGTTTTTAGATAAAAAGAGCTATCAAATAAGTCCCCCTTTCGGTCAAGACTTGTCCGCTTCTATGCACCCATTTTATCGGTTAGACATATGTAACTTGCAGTAAGAATAAATGTCACTGGCATTACAAACGCACTGACTTTTAACATACCGCAACTGTTCAAATTAAATTAATGTCTTTAAATTGAAATATAGATGTCACCTTTCTGTCACAGATAACTGTTGTTATAGCTCTTATTCAAAATAGGAGTTTAAACTATGGCTGGATTATCGATTTGGCATGTACTGATTTTTGCAATTGTTGTCATTTTACTTTTTGGTACCTCTAAACTTAAAAACTTAGGTAAAGATGTTGGCGGTGCTGTTAAAGATTTCAAAAAGTCTATTAAAGAAGAAGAGGCAATAGCAGCTGCTTCATTGACTGAATCTCGTACATTAGAACATCAAACAACAAATACTGATGTGAACTCTACTGTAAAGCATTAATTGTAGGGGCGTAGATCATGTTAGATGTCGGATTTTCTGAATTATTGGTATTTGGGATCATTGCCCTGTTGGTACTGGGTCCTGAAAAACTACCTGAAGCGGCACGTTTTGCGGCCAAATGGTACAGCAAATTTAAACGTGCCATTACCAGTGTGCAAAATGATATCGATCGTGAATTGCGTCTTTCTGAATTCCGCGAACAAATGCAACAAGAAATGCAACGTATACAAGAACTTGAACAAAAGATGCAAGCGCAGATGAATGAGTTGCAACAACAATCTATACTTGCAGCAGAACAAAAAAAACAGACTATTCTTACTGATAATAAAAAGCCCTTTCATATTTTTAAAATACTAAATCCATTAAATACGGTGGTTCCTTCAAGTTATATGACTAAAATCTGGCTAAATAAACAACACTGCCTACAGCAGCATACATTACCTGTGAAAATTGAAAAGACCATGCCACATGAGCTGAAGGTGGCGGTATGACTGACTCATTATTGCCACAAATTCCAAACGCTGAGCAAAACTCTGATCAAAATTATGACTCAGAAAAACCACCACTTAATGCAATGCCCATTACCCAGCATCTTGTAGCCTTACGTAAACACTTATTTAAAATTGTGGGCGTATTATTGCTCATCTTTTTTTGCTTATTGCCCTTTGCAAATAAAACCTACGTCACATTATCTGAACCGCTGAGAAAACAACTTCCAGTAAACTCAACCATGATCGCAACGGATGTTACGGCAACATTCATGGCTCCATTTAAGCTGAACTTCTTTATTGCTTTGATGTTAGCAATGCCATTTATTATTTATCAATTGTGGGCTTTTATTCGCCCTGCTTTATATGAAAAAGAAAAGAATTTAGCCTTTCCATTATTATTTGGCAGTATTTTTTTATTCTATTCTGGAATCGCTTTTGCTTACTTTGTTGCTTTGCCATCAATCTTGCATTTCTTTATGAGCGTTTCGCCTGAAACCGTTGCACCTATGACGGATATCAATAGCTATTTAAGCTTTTGCTTAAAGTTATTTCTCGTTTTTGGTTTAACATTTGAAATTCCCATCATCACGCTTTTATTGATTTTAATTGGGGTAGTGACAACAAAAACACTGGCAGAAAAACGTCGCTTCATTGTGGTTGGGTGCTTTTTTATTGCAATGTTTATTACTCCACCTGATGCAATTTCAATGATCATGTTAGCAATTCCAATGTGGATGTTATTTGAAATTGGCTTATTATTTGGAAAAATCATCGAAAAACGTAAAAAAGTAGAAACTTAAATTTTTTTGAATCTATTAATGACATTGAATGAGCGACTTTTTATAAGTCGCTTTTTTATTCTATAACCACGCTTTCTTTACGACTGTAATCTCTAAATCAACTTTCACTAAAATCTTAAATGAACCTTAAATTTAACCAATCTTAAATATAACCGTAAGAATGTTTAAACATTACTCCGTTATGGTCTATGACTTACTAAATATTTATTTTTCAATTACTTTTAGCCAAAGGGCATCATCTCATGACAGACCTCACGCCATATTGCGAAGACCAAGAGTTAGACAATAACACCTCTAATAACATTCATTTCCGTGACATTTTAGAACAACGTATCTCTCGTCGTAGCCTCATTACAAAAACGGCAAGTGGTGCAGCGGCATTGGCTTTAGCATCAAGCTTAACAGGCTGTAATGACGATGATTCAAGCTCTACAACGCCACCAACAACAATCAAAAAACCTGAAAAATTAACTTTTACTCCTGTTGCTAAAAACCTGAATGATATCGTGACTGTACCAGAAGGTTATGAAGCAAATGTTTTATATGCAATGGGCGATTCAATTAACCCTGCTTATGCAGAATGGGATGACAACAATGTACCATCAGGATTAAGCTTTCAATTTCGTTCAGGCGATTGCCATGATGGAATGAGCTATTTCGGTATGAGCAGTTCAACACCAAAATATGATGCAAATGCTTCTGAACGTGGTTTATTGGTAATGAATCACGAATATATTAATCAGACATTTTTACATCAAAAAGGTGCAACCAAAGTGGACGGTCGCCGTCCAGAAGATGAAGTGATTCGTGAAGTAAATGCGCACGGCGTATCAATCATAGAATTAAAGAAAAATAGCACAACTCAAAAAGTTGAAATTGTTAAAAATTCTGTTTTAAACCGACGTATTACTGCATCAACAGTTATGGATTTTGGCGGTATTGTTGCTGCGAGTCCATTAGTTGCAACTATACATTCACCAGCTGGCAAACAAACACGTGGTACACACAATAATTGTGGTAATGGTTACACGCCGTGGGGAACCTATTTAACAGCTGAAGAAAACTATATTGGCTACTTCGTACGTAATAAAGGCGACGATGCTAAACGCACACCTGCGGAAATCATTGCTTTAAATCGTTACGGTTTAAAAGATGGTGCAAGTTCTCGCTATGGCTGGGAGACTGCAATTGGTTCATTACAAAGCCAAGACTTATATGATCGTTGGAATTCATCTGTGACTGCAAACTCAGCAGTTCAAGATTATCGTAACAGCGCAAATACTTTTGGTTGGATTGTTGAAATTGACCCATTTGATGGTACACAAAACCCTGTAAAACGTACTTCACTGGGTCGTTTTGCACATGAAGATTGTCGTGCAAGTCGTTTAATTCAAGGCGAAAACCTTGCATTTTATATGGGTGATGACTCTCGTGGTGAATACATTTATAAGTTTGTATCAGATGCTCAGTGGGATGCCAAAGACGTTAATGGCGGATATAAAGCTGGCGATAAATATATGAATTCAGGCAAGTTGTATGTTGCTAAATTCAATAATAATGGTACAGGTCAGTGGATTGAATTGGCATACGGCAAAAATGGTTTAACCGATACAAACTCAGTTTATCCATTTAAATCACAAGCTGAAGTCACTACATTTGCTCGTTTAGCGGCGGATGCTGTAGGCGCAACAAAAATGGATCGTCCTGAATGGGTTGCGATTAATCCTGAAAATGGTGAAGTCTATGTGACACTGACCAACAACTCAAACCGTGGTACAACAAATACGCTAGATGCTGCGAACCCACGTAATTATACCGATACAAAAGGCACATCAACGCAGCAATCGGGCAATGTGAATGGCCACATTATCCGTTTTCATGAAAAAGACAATAAAACCACAGCGGAAAGCTTCACTTGGGATATTTATTTATTCGGTGCTGAAGCAAAAATGGCAAGCAACATCAATCTATCTGGTTTGAATGATAACAATGATCTTTCTTCTCCAGACGGTATGTGGTTTGACCCACGTGGTGTGTTATGGATCCAAACAGATGATGGGGCTTATACCGACACCACTAACTGTATGATGCTTGCAGCATTGCCAGGTAAAGTCGGTGATGGTACAAAAGCAACAACTTCATCAGGGCAAGAAACCATTGTTGGCGCAAAAATTACAGATGATAATTTACGCCGCTTCCTCACTGGACCTAAAGAATGTGAAATTACAGGTGTCACTATGACGCCAGACTACAAGGCCATTTTTATTAATGTTCAACATCCTGGTGAAGATTCTAAATCATATTCAACACCAAGCAGCAATTGGCCTGCAACGCAAAAAGATCCAGCAAATAAAATAGCTCGCCCCCGTTCTGCAACAGTTGTAATCACACGCAAAGACGGCGGCGTTATTGCAGGATAATACATTGTTTTGTAAGTATAAATAATTTCTATACCGTGTTTTATCGTTAGATTTTATATTTACATCCAAAAATTAAATGCGTGCTGAACTCCATTCAGCACGCATTTTTATTGAACAACTGCACTATTAAATTGAATCAAATCACCTTGATATTCACCCTGCTGAGTTTTTTCAATCCAATCGATATGCGTATGCCCTATTCTTAAAACATTGGAACATCGTGTTCCGTAGACTGGGCTTTGTATAAATGTAGAAGAAAGTAACCCCTCCATATCTGAATTAATTCCAGTATTCGGTAATAGGTCTGGAATAACTTTGCGTTCATCTTCCAAAATATCCCAAACTGCATATTGAATATCAACTTCAGAGGTAGATGATAGTTGCAACATCGGTAAAAATTCTTGAGTAAAGCGTTTGCGTAAATGTTTGGTTTTTTCCCAATCATCTGACATCAAACCATTTGAAACAACAAATACACCTTTGGATAATACCTGTGGTGCTTCACCCCGATTACTCATATAAACCGCTTGTTGTAGATCGCCCAGAAATAAATTAAAGCCTGCATAATCTCGTTGAGTTTTTTCTAATTGTTGTGCAAACCGAATCGGTGTTTGTTCAGATTCTAAAAAAGCTTGAATTAAATGTCCCCGTGACGTTGGATAACCGACTTGATCATTGCCATCACGATAATTAGTGACCACCGCCCAACGACCTTGTTCGGTGATGCCCATCCATGTTCCACCTGATTGCAAATCTTGTCCTGCAACAATTGGGCTTTCTGACCAATGATGTAATTGCGATGTTGGACGATGATAGAACTCATCCCGATTTGAAATTAAACATACAGGAAATTCATCCAAAACTTGCCAAGCGAGAGCCACGATACACATAAAAACATTCCTTGAACTTTACACATTGAATGTACAACATTTTCTACATCTTTCAGCTAAAATCTGTGCAAAATAGAAACTCAAGGCATAGGCATGCTTACTTACCCGAATATTGATCCAGTTGCATTAGCACTGGGACCTATAAAAGTCCATTGGTATGGGCTGATGTACCTATTGGCATTCTTATGTGCTTGGGGTCTTGCAACATATCGTGCTAAACAACGTGATAGCTGGAACTCTGAAATGGTTTCAGACCTTGTCTTCTATGGTGCATTGGGTGTTGTACTCGGTGGTCGTATTGGCTATGTCCTATTTTACGAGTTTAGTAAATTCTTAGCAGATCCAATTTGGTTATTTAAAGTTTGGACTGGCGGCATGAGTTTTCACGGCGGTTTCCTCGGTGTGATGATTGCAATGCTATTGTGGTGTCATAAATATAAAAAGACATGGTTTGAAACGCTTGATTTTATTGCACCTTGCGTACCCACAGGTTTAATGTTTGGTCGTATTGGTAATTTCATTGGTGGCGAACTCTATGGTCGTCAAGTTTCTGACCCAAACTTTGCTTTGGGAATGATTTTCCCAACAGATCCATTGCAATTAATACGCCATCCATCACAAATTTATCAAGCACTGTGCGAAGGCTTACTGCTGTTTATTATTTTATGGTTCTATAGCGCTAAACCACGCCCACGCTATGCAGTTTCTGCTGTATTTTTAATGGGATATGGCTGTGCCCGCTTCTTTATGGAGTTTTTCCGCGAACCCGATGCAGACCAAGGCTATATTTTAATGGGATGGATGACCAAAGGTCAGATATTATCGTTACCGATGATCTTGGTCGGTTTATGGTTAATTTGGTATGCTTACCAAAAGAAAATTTTCGATTGGGGTCCACAAAAGACCACATTAAACTAAATATAGAATAAAAAATAATGAGGCAATGCCTCATTATTTTTCATGTGTTAGAGTATTTATAATTTCAGTCAGTTGATTCACTATGCTTGAATTTTGGTTTGATCCTAAAGTGGCGATTGCCAAAAAATTAATGTTCCTGATCTTAATCGCAGCCGTTACGATTGGACTATATGCGTACCAACCGCTTACAGTCGATAATATTTTACTTTTTGCAGGGACTGGAATTATTTTCCTCATTTGCCGTTATTGTAAAATTCATTTTGCTGCAAAAAATCCAACAGGCTTTATATATCGCCTGATGACTTGGATTCCAATTGCGATACTGCTAGCACTGGTTTTCAAAAATATGAACAATGGCGAAATCCTTATTCCAGGTGCGCAAGGCATTGCATTCATGGCTTTGACGGCCTGTATTTTTTCGCCTTTTTCATTATTAAATAAAAATACGACCTCAACTGAGCTTTGATCATGTTAGATTTTTGGTATTCAGAGCGCTGCTCACGACAGATTAAAACCATTGTGTCTATTCTCACTTGTGCAATCATTTACTATTGTTCAACGTTTGAAAAAATCAGTCCAATCTTCACACTCATTTGCCTGCTGATAGGAATCTCTATTCATCTATTGCGTAATTTATGTCTAAAAGTGGATGCGACAAAATCCTATAAACAAGCGTTGAAAATACTGACTTTAATATTGCCAATAATTGCAGTGATTGTTGTCATTTACTTGCTACCTACTCAAAATAAAATGTTTACCAGTGTTCAAGCCATTGGATTCGTTGCCTTAGGTTTATTCATTGTATCGATTTATGAAAATCGGCAAAAACGCATCGAATAAAAAAGAGGAAGCGATTAACCAAAATCGCTTCCTCTTTTATGCTTTTGCATATTTACAAACTTTCAGAATTAAGCTGTTGTGTAGACGCTTTCGAACATTCTAAGCATTATCCATTTAAACGGTAATATTCATACGTTACATTTGAGTCTTTATAAACGTCATAGCTGCGTTGTCTAAAGTCAGAAACCCACTGAGAACCTGTAAATCCAGCAATATGACCATAACGATGGCGACTGGTACTGTTGATGATATAAATATCACCTTCTTGAGGATTATCAAAGTCAGGACGGATTTGCTTATAACCAATCTCAGTTAAAGTCGAACCCCAGTCTGAAGCGGCAACAGGATGATCAGAAAAACGCGCACCGGCTGATTCAAGTGCTATACGCACATATCTCGCACAGCGATGTGCAGTAGTACTACGCGACATACTGACAAGTTTTTCGGTAAATTTACTAATATCGATTAAGCTTTCTTTCTTAAATGCTTCAGTTTGATTTTTAAAAGTTTCAAATGCTTTATTTTTTAAGTATTCATCTGGTCGAAAATTATTATTTTGATTTTCCGATCGAATCTGAATATGAACCGTGGGATTCACGTATTCATTCATATTAACATTGTGGTCGTAAATCATGCATTGTCCTCAAACTGCCCTTTTGAATTGATTCAAACCACCTTGTTTAAACCAATAACAACTTTTCACAAGCCATGCATAGTAATCAGCAATTCTTAAAATGTAGACTTAAAACATGTAAAAAAATATGTAAGTGTTAATAAATCTCATTTGTAACGCCTCAAGCTACTGAAACTTCTGAAATTATAAAAGTTACAAATCGATTCTATTTGCTCAAAAAACAACCAACCTAAGGCGTGTAAATTAAGCCATATTGATTTAAAAATAAATCAATTGAATCAATGGGTTTAAGTGTCAACTAAGTCATGTTTTTGGTTTTTAAAATTAAAAAAATCTTGCTAAATAGGTATTTTTTAAATAAAAAAAGCTGATGTCATCAACATCAGCTTTTTCAGAAATCAGGTCATCTATGATTAATAGCAATCCCAGTTATATACCACTTTAGAAAAATCTCTTTTTTCGAGATCATCTGGATGAATAAAGAAGTTTCCTACACCTGAATCCCCCCACATGATCTCAATGCCTTCAACATCACCAGTATCAATCTGCAATAGCAAAATATAATCTTGAATGGATTCATTGTATTCACGAGGATCCGTTTGAGTAAAAAATGGATACCCCCCTAAACGATGACCACTTGCTGAAAAAACTTCACTGTATTCATCACAAAACTCTTCTTCATCGTCTCTTTCATAAGGGTCTGTGACTTTTTGAGCAAAACTAAAATCATTCATATCAATATAGCTTTCAGCTTTCTCAAACTGAATCGCAGACTGCCCTGCGATAGGACTATAAATATCATCCTCAGCAAAACTTGGAAAATCAGTTTGTAAAAGTGCAAGATCTTGCTCAATCTTGTCATAGAAAACCACGCGAAAGCCATCTTGCTTTTTTTGATCATCAAAATTGAGACCATATAAATCATCATGCGGATTGATAAAAAACTGTAAAATTCCTGACTTTGGATAATGGTGATTTTCAGGCAATTCTGCAAAATTAATCTGTGCCAATAATTGTAAGTCTTCACCCTCCACACTCTGCGGATATTGCCTTCCTACAGGTAAATAAGGATTTCCCCCTACTTTACTTTGCCAAATCTGTAAATCTTCAGTGGGCAATAATGATATTTCTATACTGTCTTTTTTTGTCGCAATAATTTGCGTTTTATAAGGCTGTAAACATGCTGGCAGCTCATTCAAATTTATACTCATTTTCAAATACTCTTAGTTTTAGATATTAGATGGATGCAAAAACAGAAAATAATCTATCTTAAAAAGAAAGTCAGATTAGTATAAACTCACAGACAATTCAGAAATATGATCAAACCATAAGGCTACGACACAGCTCGTCTCTTTAAGGTTTACGATGCACAGTGGGAAATTATGAAAACGTATTTAGACCTCTTACAACATATCCTCGACAACGGTGGCGATAAAGGTGACCGTACAGGTACAGGTACACGTTCTGTATTTGGTCATCAAATGCGTTTTGATCTTTCCAAAGGTTTCCCTTTACTCACCACGAAGAAAGTTCATTTTCGTTCAATCGCAATTGAACTTTTATGGTTTCTAAAAGGCGACACCAATGTTCAATATTTAAAAGACAATAAAGTCTCTATTTGGGATGAATGGTCTACGGCAGAACAAACGGCTCGCTTTGGACGTCCTGAAGGTGAACTTGGGCCCGTTTATGGTCATCAGTGGCGCAATTTTGGCGCAACCAAACTTGAAAATGGTTTGTATGACAATGATGGCTTTGATCAAATCCAATGGCTTGTGAATGAAATTAAGACCAATCCTAATTCACGCCGTTTAATTGTTTCAGGTTGGAATCCGAATGAAGCGGGTAATGTTGCATTACCGCCATGCCACACTTTATTCCAATTTTTTGTTCAGGATGGAAAGTTGTCTTGCCAACTTTATCAACGTAGTGCAGATGTTTTCTTAGGGGTGCCATTTAATATTGCCAGCTATGCTCTACTGACTCATATGGTTGCTCAAGTTTGTGGTTTAGGCGTAGGTGATTTTGTCTGGACTGGCGGTGATACACATTTATATGTTAACCATTTTGAACAAGCAAAACTTCAGTTAACACGTGAACCCTTACCATTGTGCCAACTTCAATTAAATCCTGAAATTACAGATATTTTTGATTTTAAATTTGAAGATATCGAAATTATTGGCTATGAATCACACCCTGCCATTAAAGCGCCTGTAGCAGTTTAATTTTTGAAAATACTCTCTTCTTAATGCAAACAATACCTGCTCTCTCGACAGTGAGCAGTTTCACAGCCTAAGACGAGAGATTGATCAAGACCTCGTATTAAAAGAGTCCGTTATGACATTTAAAAACTTTGAAATTGTGCATGTTGTTGCAATGGATCAACAACGCTGTATTGGTAAGGGCAATGATCTGCCTTGGCATATTTCAGCCGATCTCAAACACTTTAAAGAAATCACCCAAGGTGGTGTCGTGGTAATGGGACGTAAAACCCTTGAGTCGATGGGTCGAGCGCTTCCAAAACGTGTCAACTGGGTCATTACACGTGATGTGAATTGGTCATTTGATGGAGTCAAAACAGCGCATAGCATTGAAGCTGCTTTAGAGTTGGCTATTCCAGATGTACTTGCATCAGAAAAGCCTGAAAGTATTTTTATTATTGGTGGTGGTGAGATTTTTAAGCAAACGATTAATATCGTAGATCGTTTAGAATTAACGCATGTCGAATTAGATGTTCAAGGTGATGCTCATTACCCAGAAATTCCTCAAGAATTTAAAAAAGTTGCATCTGAGTCACATATTGATGACAAAACAGCCATTGCATTTGAGTTCGCAACATATCAAAAATAAGCCAAACTTAACAATTCAAAATAGCGCACTATGTACGACATGAGAAAAAAAGGATTTTTTCATACCTTTATGATGGGTTTAACCCATTTCATTTTTAGCTTATTTCTACTTTTAACCACGATCTGGTTCTGTCTCGCCATTTGGATGCAACAACCTGTTGGCTGGTTGTTGAGTTGCGTCATTATTGCGATCTGGGTTGTATTTGCACTAAGCATTCTTGGCATTTATTTTACAAAAAATGTTTTTAATCGCCGTACAGATACCTTGCTGTATATCGCTGCTTTTATATGTAGTTTAGTTTGGTATTTTAGTATTTCAGCTCAGCAAAATCGAGATTGGGACCCTGAAGTTGCACGTATTTTCACCTACCAAAAAAAGGGTGATCTGGTCACTATTGAAAATATCCGTGATTTCAAATGGCACGGTGAGCATCAATACGATGAGCATTGGGATACACGAACTTATAATTTAGACCATATCACGGGTGTTAATATTATTGCCTCGTATTGGATGGGGCCACAAATTGCCCATACATTGGTCAGCTTTAACTTTTCAGATCAGAAACCATTGGTCTTCTCAATAGAAATACGTAAAGAAAAAACCGAAAGCTTTTCTGCCATTGGTGGTTTTTTTAGAAAATTTGAGCTCAGTTTAATCGCTGCCGATGAACAAGATATTGTCTATACACGCAGTAATATTCGGGGTGAACAAGTTTATTTCTTCCCCATCAAAATGGCTAAACCTGAAATGAAAGCCTTGTTTGAAGAATACCTCACCAAAACCGATGAACTAGCCAAACAACCCAAATGGTACAACACCCTCACCAGTAACTGTACAACAATCGTTTTTGATATGGTACAAGCCATTTCCCCACAAAAACTTCCAACGGATTATCGACTTTTAGCTTCTGGTTATTTACCCAATTATTTATATGATTTAGGCGCTCTAAGCCATAATTGGACAATGAAAGAATGGTATCAAAAAGCACACATTAATCCGAGAACTGCTGAATTTGATCATTTTAAATATCAAAACAGCCGAAATTTTTCAGAAGTTATTCGTTATGGTTTACCAGTAGAAAAAGCTGAATAACTTACATTAGACTTCTTTCATTAGTTAAAAACAACCAAGTATTTACAATTAAAGATGTCATAAAACTAATATTGGTCGTTCCTTCTCCCTTTAGGAGAAGGCTAGGATGAGGAACGCTTATCAAAAAATCCTCTCCTTCTTGCGAAACCCTGTTTCTCATCCTTTAAAAGGAGAGGGAACTCCAATGAAAATCAAAATTGATTACAAGTTACTTTAGCAAGAGATGTATTGAATATTGAAAATATGCAAAGTGATACATTCTAAACCTAGAAATTAATTCATTTTTTTGTTTAGATCGTAAAAGTAAATTGACCGTGAGATAAGCCATGTTAAAAAAAATCATTATTTCTAGTTTAATCGCCTGTTCATGCACATTAGTTGCATGTACTTCTATGCCTACTGCAGATCAACAAGCTAAAAATGTCAGCCTCTTACAAAATACCAATTGGGTACTGACCCATATTGGCGCTATTGAATACAAACCTAATCCAAATACACGTAATGTACCTACTATTCAATTTAACCCTGACTTAGTCGTGAGAGGCAGCGATGGTTGTAATCGCCTCGCAGGTGTTTACGCGATTAAGGGCGAGCATATTACATTGAGCCAATTGGGTTCTACTCGTATGTATTGCGAAGAAACGGCACAACTTGCACAACAATACTCAGAAGCTCTTGGCAAAGTAAAAGGCTATCAAGTTTATGATAAAACGCTCAAATTATTAGACCAGCATGGTAATCGTGTTTTGCAATATTCTGCTCAACAATAGGTTTTAGATATATTTATCTATATTCCATCTAATAAAAGCCTTAATTTTCAGGCTTTTGTTACGTTTAAAGATAAATTATACATGATTAATTCACAAAATTTTTCTATATTAATCATATCGGTCATTTATAAATAAAAGGATTTCAACATGCAACAAGCACTTTTTGGTGGTGGATGTTTTTGGTGTTCGGAAGCAGTATTTTTGCAATTAAGAGGTGTTCACCAAGTCATCAGCGGTTATGCAGGTGGTGATACGGCTCATCCAAGTTATGAAGATATCTGTACAGGTCAGACTAACCACGCAGAAGTGATTTTGATTGATTACGACGAACAACAAATCGACTTTAAACAATTATTAACCGTATTTTTTGCAACGCATGATGCAACCACATTAAATCGTCAGGGCAACGATATCGGCACACAATATCGCTCAGTGATTTACTATTTTAACGAACAACAAAAACAAATCGCAGAAGACTTTATAACGCAACTCAAAGCAGACGGATTAGATATTGTTACAGAACTCAGCCCTGTACCTACGTTCTACCCTGCGGAAGATTACCATCAAAATTATTATGCAAAAAACCCTGCTCAAGGTTACTGTAATTTTGCCATACCGCCTAAATTAATGAAATTACAAAGTCAGTTTCAAGCTTTGCTCAAATCTGAATAATAAATAATGAAGCATAAAAAAGCGATCTTTCTAGATCGCTTTTTTTACTTAAATTGGCTGTAATCATTCGCCCATAGATAACTTAGTTATCACTCATAAATGCTAAATCATTTAGACCCGCTTCACTTGCACGAGACATCACTTGCGCTACAGTGTCATAACGAGAATTTTTATCAGCTCTTAACTGTACAGCTGGCTTCGTTGCATTTTTTCCAGCTTCATCAAAACGCTTAGATAATTCTTCTAAACTAATCAGTTGATCATTCCACGCCACTTGCCCATCTTGATTAATACTAATCGTAATCGCTTCTGGTGGTGGGGTAATCACTTCTGCTGTAGTTTTTGGTAAAGTTAATGGTATCGATGGGTTAGCAACGGTTGCTGTCACCAAAAAGATGATCATCAATACCAACATAATGTCGATTAATGGAATGAGGTTCATCTCATTCATACCAGAATCGTTGTCTTCTCCCAATTGAAAAGCCATTAAGCTTGACCTCCAACTAGACCTTTTTGTGTAGATACAGCTTCAACTTTCTGTGCAGAAGAATCTTGCTGAAGCATGGTATCAATGAGTAAGCCATGTGCTTGGTCTTGTAATTCATTTGATAATGTACGGTTGAAACGCACACAAATGTTATAAGCCAATACCGCTGGAATTGCGACTGCTAAACCTAGACCCGTCATAATCAAAGCTTCACCTACTGGTGTCGCAACTTGAGCGAGTCCTGCTTGACCACTTTTACCCACGGCAACAAGTGCATGGAAAATTCCCCAAACCGTACCAAATAAACCAACAAATGGTGCAAGAGAGGCGATTGTTCCTAATACAGAAACGCCTTTTTCAGCATTGGCTTTCTCAACTGAGATTTGACGTAATAAAGCTTGTTCTGCGACAGCTTTACGTTGATCAAAACTCAATGGTGCAAGCTTCGCTTTTAAAGCACTCACGGCTTGAGAAAGTTGAGCTTTGGCAACTTGCTTTAACTGACGTGTACCTAGAATTCGTAATATGAATACCGTCCATGTCACAATAGACATGGTTAATAGTACGAAGTACAGTGTTTTACTGACTGCATCAGCATGTTGCCAATAGACTGAAAAGTTCATATTCAGATTTCCTAATTCCTAAAAAAATTATCTACCTTTGGATACAGACAAAGTAAAATCTTGTTTAATTGCAAAAGGAACATTCACCCCATTCTCTTTATAAGGCTTGAATTTCCCTGCATATGTTTGTTTAACCACATAACTGTCTAATGCACTATTTCCACTCGATTGTAAAACAGTCACATTAGTCACTGTCCCATTCGCATCTGCATTAATTTTTAAATTAATCGTTTTCGCACCATCTTCTGGCTTCATATTACGCAATAAAGCCACTTCAGAAATTTTTGGTGAACGAACCCACGAAACATCACCAGAACTCACATTACGTGTACGATTTTGATCTGCATTACGTTGACGATCACGTTCTTCTTGATCACGTTTTTGCTGATCTTGACGTTTTTGCTCGTCTACACGTTTTTGGTCTTCTACACGTTTTTGATCATCTAAACGCTTTTGGTCTTCTAAACGCTTTTGATCATCTAAACGTTTTTGATCATCCACACGCTTTTGCTCTTCAAGCTTACGTGCCTTTTGGTCATCTACAACAGGTTTTTTCTGTTGGATAATTTTAGGCTTAACCACTGGTATAGGTTCAACTTTCTTCTCTACGGGTTTCGGTTGAACTTGCGGCTTAATCGGCTCAGCTGGAGGAGGTGGCGGTGGTGGTTCATCTTGTTTAAGTTTTACAAATTTAACTTTTAAGGGTTCTTTTTTAATCACAGGCAATTCAAATGCTTTCATTTGGCCAATAGCCCATAAAACACCCACATGCCCAACAGCAACTGCTAAAATTGCAGCAATGACTTTATTCTTCATCGATGGTGGTGTTTGAAGTGGTGCTGTGGAAGACTGACTCATATGAATCTAAATACCTAAAATTCGACATTGAACATGCTACAAATTCAAATAAATGCTTTTGCAGATGAAGCTCATCGGATAGAACAATTAAAGTGTGCTAATGATAAATGAGAAGTGTTTTCATTTGCAACTACTTTTTGGTTGTTTTTAATCGATTTTCTTAATCAAAAAGTAAAAAAAGGACGCATAAAGCGTCCTCCAGTCATCATTATTTCACTTTAAAAACACTTCATCTTATTGAAAAACAACAGTCTTATTGCCATCAACAATAATGCGATCTTCTAAATGCCATTTTACAGCACGTGCAAGTACATTTCGCTCAACGTCTTGACCAAGCTCACGTAATTGTTCAACAGTAAAATCATGGCTTACACGCTCTACATCTTGCTCAATGATTGGACCTTGATCTAATTCAGCAGTTACATAATGCGCCGTCGCACCAATCAACTTCACACCCTTTTCATGCGCTTGCTTATAAGGATTTGCTCCTACAAATGCAGGTAGGAATGAATGATGAATATTAATGATCTTCATTTCCCATATTTTAACAAATTCTTCATCTAGAATTTGCATATAACGGGCAAGTACCAATAAATCATTACCTTGCATTAACTCATCGATTCGAGCATAAGCTTCACGCTTATTTTCTTTATTGACGGGAACGACTTCAAAAGGAATACCAAAGTTTTCTACAGCTTCACGTAAATCTGCATGATTAGACACAACTTTAGTAATTTCGCAAGCCAATCCACCACGAGCATGACGCCATAATAGCTCAAGCAAGGCGTGATCAACTTTAGACACGAGAATACCGACTTTTTTGACATCGCTGACCAACGCCATGCGCCAATGCATGTTGTAACGCCCTGCAACATTGGTTGCAAAAGTTTGCAACAAACTTTCTCTACGCGCTTGTAAGTGGTCAAGTTCAAATTCAACGCGCATGAAATAACGTCCGCCCTGAGCTTCAGTCGCGTATTGATCAAGCGCAGTAATATTTGCGCCTTGATGATACAAAAAGCTCGATACAGCTTGTACAATCCCTGGCTTGTCTTCACAAGTAATCAGTAGCCGTGCTGTGTTAGCAGTCGTCATGTTCATGTTGATTGATACCACTTATAAATTAATTTTAAAAACAGCCGAATATTCTAACCCTTTTTCGCAAGCTTTCAATCATCGCGTAGGATTAACCACATATTTTAACTATGTTTGCTCGCAGATAAACTTGCAAATAATTCAGAAGAACCAAAACTTTCTAATAGTCTTTCGTAAGTCTCACGACTTTCTCCACGTAAATATGGGCCTTCTAAAAACACCATTTGACGTAAAGCTTGCCAAATCCATTTTTCATCTAAGTGGTTTGAATCACTCAAATGTCCAGACATATATAAAAAATTCGTCCAGTTGGTCAGCACGATCCATAAATTAATAATCAATGCTTCAATTTCTGTTGCCGTCATCTGCATTAGTCCTGCATCAACAAAAGCCTGATAGATTTGCTGACCTTGTTGCATGACTTTTCCAGCAAAGCGTGGATAAAGCTTTCTGAAGTCATCATTATTTTCAATTAAATGATAAACATCACGATGCAAAAAACGATATTCCCATAATTGACTGCTTAAAACTTGAAAATAACGAATTTTATCGTTGGCATTGACTATACGGTCATCTGGTAATGAAAGCATATCCAATGTTTCTTTTTGGTACTGCTCCATCAACTCTTTGATGATTTCTTGCTTGTTGCGAAAATGATAGTACAAATTCCCAGGACTGATCCCAAGCTCAGCAGCAATATGGTTTGTCGTGACCGCACGTTCGCCCCGCTCATTAAAAAGTTGCAGGCTAATTTGTAAAATTCGGTCTTTCGTTTTTAACGTTTTGGAACTTGACATCCTATTACCATTTCTAACCGTTAGCGCAGCTAACACATAAAGTGACTTGACTATTTAGAGCATTTACTCTAAAAAATATAGTATATTAACCAATTCGTAAATGGTGTTCTGTCATGAACAGTCAAACAAAAACAAATTCAATGACTCCCTTCTCGCCTGAAGTACAGCATATGCATGACATTCTTGCGCAACAAAAAATTGCGTATCAACGTTATCCAGTGCCTACGGCGAAGGAACGTATCGAACGTTTAGCTCGTTTGAAAAGAGTATTGGTAAAGTACCAAGATCAATTTGCAGATGCAATCAACCAAGATTATGGTAATCGTGCAATTAGTGAAACTAAAATTGGTGAGTTACTCACGTGTTTAGAGCAAATCAAATATTATAGCAAGCATTTAACTGCTTGGATGAAACCCTCGAAACGTCATGTTTCTATGTTACATCAACCTGCTAAAGCATGGGTACAATATCAACCTTTAGGTGTGATTGGAATTATTGCACCTTGGAACTACCCTTTACTACTTGCAGTTGGACCTTTAATTTGTGCATTGGCAGCGGGTAACCACGCCATGATTAAAATTTCAAGTTCATCAAGTAATTTAGGTCATGTGCTGGAAAATGCATTATCTGAAGCATTCCCACAAGAACTTGTTGCAGTTATCAATGGTGGTGGTGCAATTTCAGATGCATTTTCACATTTAGCTTTTGATAAAATTATTTTCACAGGCTCAACCAATGTCGGTAAAACGGTGATGTCTGCTGCTGCTGAAAATCTCGTTCCTGTGATTCTAGAACTCGGTGGAAAATCACCTGTAATCGTTCATCCATCCAGTGACTTAAAACTCGTTGCTGAACGTATTGCTTTCGGTAAATTATGGAATGCAGGTCAAACCTGTGTTGCACCTGACTATATCTTTTTGCCTAAAGGCAAAACCGAAGAGTTTATTGAAAGTTTTAGAAAAGTTACAACAACAATGTATCCAACGATTCGCGATAATCAGGATTACACCAGCATTATTAATGATAAACAATACAATCGTATTCAAGGCTATTTAGAAGATGCTCGCCAACAAGGTGCTCAGTTGGTTGAAATTAATCCAAATAATGAAGATTTAGATTCCGTCCGTAAAATTGCGCCTACTTTCTTAACGGGCGTATTACCAACAATGGATATCATGAAGAATGAAATCTTCGGTCCAGTATTGCCAATTATGGAATATGACCAAATTGATGAAGTGATTGACTTTATTAATGGCAGACCGCGTCCACTTGCTTTATACTATTTCGACTTCGATAATGCTCGTGCAGAATACGTTTCTCAACGTACTCATTCTGGGCATTTCGGTCAAAATGCTGTAGTTACCCATGTTGCACAAGACGATTTACCATTTGGTGGCGTTGGTGCTTCGGGTATGGGCAAATATCATGGCCCAGAAGGTTTCTTTGGTTTGTCGCATGAACGGTCAGTAATGTCTATTCCTAAGCTTTTCAGCTTAAAATTCATTTTACCACCGTACGATAAACCGCTAAATAAAATTTTAGAGAAGGCTTTCCTACGCTAACTGATCAAGGCATGACCTATTGAATTGGGTCATATTGCTTTTTGACGAATTCCGCTTGTCTTTTAAGCGGAATTTTGGTATAAAACGCCCCTTGAATGAATTCAATCCGTTTTATTTTGACTGGCCATACAGATTTGCTGTTGGCTAAATCAATGGAGTTACACCATGTCTAAGGTTTGCCAAGTTACCGGCAAGCGTCCAGTCGTTGGTAACAACGTCTCACACGCCAACAACAAAACTAAACGCCGGTTCGAACCGAACCTGCATCACCACCGTTTCTGGTTAGAAACCGAAAAACGTTTCGTACGTCTTCGTCTAACCACTAAGGGTATGCGTATTATCGACAAATTGGGCATTGAAAAGGTTGTTGCTGACCTTCGTGCTCAAGGTCAAAAGATCTAAGGAGTCTGAACCATGCGTGATAAAATTCGCCTAGTTTCTACTGCTGGTACAGGTTATTTCTATACCACTACTAAAAACAAACGTACTATGCCGGAAAAAATGGAAATCAAAAAATTTGATCCAAAAATCCGTCAACACGTAATCTTTAAAGAAGCTAAAATTAAATAATTTTAGCTTTCTTAAAAAATCCGACCCTTTTGGGTCGTTTTTTTTGCCTTTTTTTTATTCGAGTTGTTAAACTAAATGTGCGCTTTGGCACTGTCTGTGCTTTAAACTGAGCGCTATCATAATTTTTGAAATGATTTTTTGAATGATTTCTCCTCAATAGTTAAGGAGTATTTAGTGCCTCATGATGTAGATTTGATTGTTTTACTTGCAGTTGGTTTTGGTATAGCACTTATTTTTGGCTATATCGCTGCACGGCTACGTCTTCCTCCCCTCATCGGATATTTAATTGCTGGGATTATTATCAGCCCAAATACGCCTGGCGTAGTGGCAGATTTAGCACTTGCCAATCAACTTGCTGAACTTGGGGTGATGTTCTTGATGTTTGGTGTGGGAATGCATTTTTCCCTCAACGACCTGATGCAAGTGCGTCGTATTGCTGTACCTGGTGCAATTTTACAAATTGCAGTTGCGACTTTACTGGGTATGGCTGTTTCGATCTTTTGGGGATGGAGTTTCGGATCTGCATTGGTTTTTGGTCTAAGTCTGTCCTGCGCAAGTACTGTTGTTTTACTGAAAGCTTTGGGTGATAAAGGCTTACTCAACTCTGTTAATGGAAAAATTGCAGTTGGATGGCTCTTGGTCGAAGACCTTGTGATGGTCTTGGTTCTGGTATTACTCCCTGCCACTGCCGTACTTTTAGGTGGTCATTCTATTGAAGGAGATGCTCCTGATCAGAATATTTGGCTAACACTCGGTATTACATTATTAAAAGTCACTGGCTTCATTGCATTCATGTTAATTATTGGCAAACGACTCGTTCCGTTGATCATGCAATATGTCGCTCGTTTGGGCTCTAGAGAGCTTTTCACATTAACGGTCGTTGCAGCAGCAGTATCCATTGCCTATGGCTCATACGCTATCTTTGGCGTGTCTATGGCGCTTGGTGCATTCTTTGCAGGAATGGTGGTTAAAGAATCTGACTTTAGTCATCGTGCAGAGGAAGAAACTTTACCGTTAAGAGAAATATTCTCAATTCTATTTTTCGTTTCTGTCGGGATGCTATTCGATCCAAGAATCCTAATCGAACAACCTTTACAGATTTTGGCTGTCATCGCCATCATCATGATTGGTAAAACAATTGCAGCAATGGCACTGGTTTTATTCTTCCGCTACCCCATCAATACAGCTTTAACTGTTGGCGCTAGTTTGGCACAAATTGGGGAATTCTCGTTTATTCTTGCAACACTAGGTTTATCACTGGGTTTACTTACACCCGATGCTCAAAACTTAATTCTAGCCGGTGCATTATTCTCGATCACGCTCAATTCATTCTTATTTTCTGCTATCGAACCAGTGCAAAACTGGATTCGTGAGCGTTCACACCTTGCTCGTTTATTGGAGCGCAGTGGCGACCCATTGGCAATGCTGCCCGATGAAGTAGATCAAGATTATTTACGAGATCAAGTGGTGATTGTTGGTCATGGTGAAGTAGGAAGACGTATTACCAAGACATTAATGGATGATGGCATTAAGGTTGTGATTGCAGAAGAAAATCGTGAAATTGTAGAAAACTTGCGTGAAAAAGGTATCGCAGCAGTTTCTGGTCGTGCAACTGAACCGAGTGTTTTGATCCAAGCACATATTCAACATGCTCGCTTATTAGTGATTTCCCCAATGGATATTGTTGATATTCATAAAATTGTTGATACCGCCAAACTGCTTAATCCACAAATTCAAGTTTTAGTTTGTGCAGAGAATAAAGAAGAAGCAGAAGTCATTCGCAGAGACAATATCGGCGATGTTTACTATGCCAAAGAGGAAATGGCGAAGAATATGAGCAATTATATTTTGAATCAAATCCAAATTGCGCATCATAACGAACCAACGCATTAATTACACTGATTGAAAATACAGGTTGCACATGTTGCAGCCTGCATTGATTTATCGTAAATACAAAAAAACAAAATCTCCCCCATCCTATTTTCAATCTTACATTTTCAGACATCAATTTTCAGGCAAAGAAAAACGCACTCAAGAGTACGTTTCATTGTATTTATAATTCAGAATAAATGAGTTAACTCATAAATTGTGGTTGCTCATCGACGACTTCAGCTTCCCATTCATTACTCTGTTTTTCGATTAATGCGAATAAAGCCGCTTGTACCATCTGTTGTGCAATCATTGGGGTTTGGTCACCAAACAATGCTTTCACTTCGTCACTAAATTGAATGATGACCAAAGGTTCTTTTTCAGAGCCAGCACTACACAAAGCCACGCCTCCACCTTCGAGTTGAACCAACTCTAAAACGGCTTCTTGGTGACCAAATAACTCTTTTAACTGTTCAATTGACATAAACCCTCCATGCTCAACATGGGGCAAAATACTGAATGTATTTTGCATCGTGTAAGTATTCTATATAGTCATTCAAAACAAAATTTCAAGTAAAACTCATCAAAAAGATCAGAATTCCACCATTTCATTACGAAAACCATCAATAAGCTGCGTTAAGTCACGGTGCCATTCTCTTAAAATTTTAGCATCTGGCAACCATGCTTGGGGAGTTTGAGTCACTTTAATAATCAAGTTTGATGATGTCTCATCTTCTGGTTCTGGTGCACTCGGTTCTGGTGCGTACTGGCACAGACGGTAAGCTCGTTTTAGTTCTGCAATAAAACCGTCTTTGGCTAGTTTTTGCATCACTAAAACCTCTGGTGAAACTTGTCCTTTAGCCGCCATATTTTCTTCGATTGATTTTAACGTCGGAGAAAAATCATTTAAACGGTAATAACGGACTAACTCTTGTAAAAATGCTAAAACTGAACCATGTAAATGAAACACTGCTGCTTCACGATGAGCTTGAGCTTGTTGTACATTTTCAGATTGCTCAGCTTGAACGCATGCAAGACGCGCAAAGTATAATTTCTGATTGGTGCGGTCTGCATGAAAGCGAGCGACTCTTGACATGAAAATTCCCTATAGTTTTGGCATTTAATACACATGTAGCTTAATCTTTATTATATAAAAATCACAATCATTTTTACTCACATCTAAGATCACTTTTGTGAATTATCTTCTAAAAAATTTAAGCATTTACAAATAAACAGAGCAATTTAAAACCATTAAATTAAAACGATTCAAGTTCTAATTCCAAACGATAAATTTTCCGCTTCGCAGGAACATCTTTATTATTTTGAATGGGGCGAACATTGCTAATCACCCATGCCCAATAGCCTGCTTCCCAATAAGTTGCACAAGCTGCGTCAAACTCATCTTGTTGCCACGCATGAACAGATTCGATGTCTACGATAGCAACAATTTTACCCATATCTTCATCATTTTCATTATTGAGAAAGCGTTGGTTTTCCACAATTACTAAATTTTTAAGCGGAAGTTGCTCAGGCTGCCATGAACGAATTTCTAGCGTTTTTAAGCCCTGAGCAATTTTTGTTGCACTAGGCGCGACTATGGATAAGGCATGATATTGTCGTTTCATCTTATTTTTCCAATATCCAAGTTACTTTGTATATTCTAATGATTTTCATTGTCAAACTTTATGGTGCCTAGCCCCACAATAAATTGACAATAAAAAGGAGCATCATTCGCTCCTTTCAATTTCGATCAAACCTACATGCGTAAATTTAAGCTTCTGGCTTCTCGTCAGCTATTTTCACACGAATACCATGACCATGTAAGCGTAAAGTATTTAAGCCTTTAACCGCTCTCACACCTTCACGAACATGTGGCATTTCTACAAATGCAAAACCTTTTGACTTACCTGTACTCGCATCCAATACCAAATTACACGAAGCCACAGTACCAAATTGTTTAAATAATTCAAGTAATTCTGGTTCAGTCACAGTGCGTTCTAAATTACGAACTAAAATTTTCATCTTACAACCTTAAATATAAAATAGGCAAAAAACATCAAAAAGCACTCGCCTACTCTACTTTTCGAATAAAAACATAATGACTATAGTTTAATCCAGATCAATCCCAAAATCTAAATTAATCACCTTTCGTTCGATCAATGCACTTTTTACAGTTTGTTCACGCTGTCTATAATGCGTTTCGGTGGTACATAAATGTCGTTTTAAATCATTCAGAAAATAGCTTTCAATCTTTTGGCCTTGCTTATCTGTTTGAGTATCCGCCCAAAAACTTAAATTTTGTTTGGTCAGGATGAGTTCGTTTTGCGCACGAGTTAATGCCACATAAAGCACACGACGCTCTTCCTCAACATTATCAAAATCACCCTGCGCACGTGCATTGGGATATTGCCCTGGGGAGACATTTGCCACATAACAAACTTTTTGCTCGGTTCCTTTAGCAGAATGAATAGTGATTAACGTCACGACATCATCTTGCGACTGACGTTCTATTTCTGAAATAGAAACAGGGTCAAGCACATATTCTTCTAAAAACTCACTGAGTTGGGAATGTTTAGAAGACAATTGTTTAACTAAATCAAAATCCCCAACTCGTTTATGCCAATCTTTCTTAGCATAATTTTCTTCAAGTTGATTGAGAATTGCTTCAACACCCAATTTTACACACGCTTCTACTTCATTTTTTAACACACTCATTTGCTTCATAATCAGCAAAGTATGGTCAGGAATACGTCCAAACTTTTCTAATTTTTCAGCAATTTTTTCAATATCTGGTTCAAGCAATAACTGTTGTGCAAGCTTACTTGCACTGACATCACCCACACCATTCCAAAGTGTTAAAAAGCGCATCCAAGCAATGTCATCCAAAGGATTTGCAATCACACGCAATAAACTAATTAAGTCTTTCACGTGTGCTGTTTCAAGCAATTTCATACCACCAATAAAGCGATACGGTACATTGGCTTGAATAAATGCTGCCTCGATATGACGAGCAGCAAAGCCTGAACGCACCAAGACCATGTGGTCATTCCATGCAGCACCTTCTAGTAAATGACGCTCTTTAATATCTATAGCGATCCACTTGGCTTCATCAAATTCATTCGGAAAAACGTGCATGCGAGGTTTTATGCCATCACCACGATAAGCTTCGAGTTTCTTATCATAATGAATGTGGCTCTCATCAAGCAGCCAATTGGAAATATCTAAAATTTCTTGCGTTGAACGGTAGTTTTTTTCTAATTTGAAAATCTGAGTGTTTGGAACACGTTCTTTAAAATGGTGAATATTTTCAAAATCGGCACCACGAAATCCATAAATCGACTGAGCATCATCACCCACACAAAACAGGGATGTTTTATCTTTTAAGGGTTCAAGAATCGCCCATTGTAAAGGATTAGTATCCTGCATTTCATCGACCAATAAGTGTTGGCACAACGACGCAACATAATCGACTAAACCTTCAGATTGAGCCAAAGCTGAAGCAACAACTGCAAGAATATCATCGTAATCCAAGAAAGAACGCGCTTGTTTACGTGCCTCGTATTCTTTCATTATTTCGGCAATTTGATCTTTATATTCTAAAAACTCAGGATGCTGTTTTTCTAAAGCTAAACTGAGTTTTTGACGTGTATTTCGAGCAAAAGAATATACGTCACACAATTGTTGAGGTTTTGGTAAGCCATTCGGATGCTTTTTGTCATCTTTACCACGAATCAAACGGAACAGCATCAATTGATCATCACGATCTATAATTGAAAATTGCTCTAACCCAAAAGCTTTCGGTACACGGCGCAATAAATACATGCAAAATGTATGAAATGTGGATGCACGTAACCCTTTCGCTTGATCACCTAGAGCCAATTCAACACGTGCCACAATTTCACTGGCTGAGCGACGAGTAAAGGTTAGAATTTGAATTTGGTTGGCAGGTACACCTTGATCAATCAGGTAAGCTGCTCGTGCCACAATGGTTTTAGTTTTGCCACAACCTGCTCCAGCAAGTACCAAGCTGTGTTTTGACTCTGTTGTTGCAGCTTGCTTTTGTTGCGGATTTAATTCATCAATCAGGTTGGCTAAACTCATTTTTACTCATCGGTGGGTGGATGAGGATAGTTTAACAGAGCTTGTTGGATATAATCCGATTTCAAAAAATGATAAGTCTGCATTTAACGTACTTGATTATTGAATCTGCGATTTTAAATTTTGTAAAATAAAATGAATAAAGATCCTATTGACCAATTTTTTAATTTTGACACTGAGAGCTGGGATCGTAACTAACTCATTCACCAATAAGTCTTTAATAACAAAAATAGTAAAAAAGCTGAATATTATTAAAATGATATATGAATACATAGATTGAAAAATAGACCATTTAAGTCATCATTGAATCAGTAAGAAAATTGCCTTTCTTTTGGAAGATACTAAGGCGGGGCCAAAATCACAATATATTCAAAGATTCATGCTCAAAATCCTCACCACATTTTCACATGTCCTTTCCAAATTTTTCTCACCATTTCTCAATGCTGTTTGTAAATCGCAAGCTCCTTCAACAATACCAAAAATTGCAGTAAAGCCTTCATCATAGAGTTCTTCAATACCCTCACCGATATAGCCTGAAAAAGCAATCGCGGGTTTATTTAACCGCTTTGCCACTAGTGCCACACCAAAAGGCGTTTTACCAAATTTGGTTTGAAAATCAATCCCACCCTCGCCAGTAAACACATAATCTGCTTGGGCAATTTTTTCCTCAAGTCGGGTTTCTTTAATCACGATTTCGACACCTGAACGGATTGTCGCTCCTGCAAATGCCATGAGCCCAAAACCCAAACCACCGGCTGCACCTGCGCCTGCAACATCTTGCTTCTGGAGATTTAACGTCGATTCTACAAGTTCGGCAAAATACTGAAGATTTTGCTCCAAAATTTCAACCATTTTGGTACTTGCGCCTTTCTGCGGTGCGAAGACTACCGATGCGCCATTTTCACCATACAATGGATTATTCACATCACTGGCGATAATAATGTCTATATTTTTTAAACGTGAATCTAAGTTTGAAATATCAATGCGTTGAATTTGATTGAGCTGCCCACCACCCAAAGCAACGTCGTTATCATGCTGATCTAAAAATTTCGCACCCAAAGCCTGTGCCATTCCTGCACCTGCATCATTGGTCACACTACCACCTAGCCCAATAATGATTTTAGTAACAGCTAAATCTAGCGCAGCTTTAATCATTTCACCTGTACCCAACGTCGATGTGATGAGTGGATTACGTTGTGATTTTTCAATCAGGTGAATACCATTCGCCATCGCCATTTCAATGACAGCCGTTTGATCATTTTCAATTAAGCCAAAATAAGTTTGAATTCGCTGATGTGTCAATGGCCCTGAAACTTCTATTGCAACTTTTCGACCATTCCGAGCTGCAACCAACGCATCGACAGTGCCCTCGCCTCCATCGGCCATCGGTACATGGATAAATTTTGCATCAGCAATGACTTTTTGAATACCACGTTGCATTGCGAAACACGCTTGTTCAGCAGTCATACTTTCTTTAAATGAGTCAGGCGCTAATAAAAAGGTTTTCATTATCCATAACTTTTAGGAAACTAAGATTATTAATAGCATAATTTATAATTTTGTATGGTCTTCTTTTTTATTTAAATATTGCTTTTCTTCATTTCTTAAATATAACTAGCAGACAAGCGTGATAAGTGTTGCGACAATTCCAAGAATTACACCTGTCCCCAGATCAATACTCATACTGTCCTGCTGTAAGTCTTTAACCATATAGTATATCGCACTCACCACTGCAGTAAGAATAAAGGAAATCTTATAAGTCTTATTCATCTTTTTATAAGCACAAATGCAACAAAGTGGGCATAATTTTATCGCTAAAATAAGAAATAACAACTCACTTAGAAGTAATAATTTATGCAACGTGTAAACCTTGGTAAGACCGCCCCAGAACTATATAAAACTGTCATCGAACTTGAAAATTTATCTATGCAAAAAGTTCAGCAAGCTGGGCTTGATGTTGGATTCTCTCATTTACTTAAATTAAGAGCGTCGCAAATTAACCAATGTGCTTTCTGTGTTCGTATGCATACCCAAGATGCAATTAAAGCGGGTGAATCAACTGATCGTATTGCGTTGATTAGTGCTTGGCGTGAAAGTGAATACTTTACGGAAAAAGAACGTGCGGCTTTAATTTTAATTGAAGAGATTACTTTAATTGCCAATCAACATTTTCCAGATAGCGCTTATGAACAAGCTGCACAGCATTTATCCAGCGATGAAATTACCGCGATTGAATGGATTGCGATTGTGATCAACACATGGAACCGTATCGCCATTTCTAGCCAATATAAAGTCGCGAAATAAGCTGAATTTCAATACTTAAATCATTTATCTAGGTAACACCTCGCTTTTCAGGAATGTTAATTGAGATAAGATTTAACTGAATACTGCTCTAGTTGCATAAATATTTACGCCAAAATACAAAACGCCTGATCTCATTGATCAGGCGTTTTGTTAAATACACATACGATTTAAAATATTAAGTGAAACCTTAATGACTCGCGGGTGGGATTTTTTTAATTGCCGCAGCAAAGGTCAGATAGTTCACTCCTTGAAATAAAATATCTACAGCTAAAAATAGACCAAGCACCCAAAATGGTGAATCTGGTGAAGCTAAAATAATTGCACCTGTTGCCAAAGTTAAAAGCCCTGAAAATAATGTCCATCCCCAACCAGACATTGGTTTTAGTATAAAGGCATTGAATATTCGAACAAATCCTGCGATCAACAGTGCAACAGCAAGTAAATTCGTTAAAATAACAGCCGTCGTAATAGGTGATTTAAAAGCATAATAGCCTGCGCCAATATACAACACGCCAAACAGCGCCCATAACCAGCGTAATCCACCATCAAAGATTTTAAATGCTGCAATCAGGTGTAAAACTCCACCGATCATCATTAAAGCACCAAACAATGCAACAACCGTCAATGTTGCCATACCCAGTGAAGCCAATAGCACTAATCCAAAGATCACCAATAAAGCTCCAAGCAGAAGATACCATTTACGGTTTTCATGGAGTTGATGACGAACTAAATCATTTCCTACAGTACGCATAATTCTTCTCTTGGTTGTTATTCATTCATTTTATTGTTGATCTAATTCAGGTGTTTGTCTGTATAAAATCTGCATCTATACCAGAATAAAGCTTTGTTTGAGCAGAATCTAAGCGATAAACAGCACAGCTCTATACGCTACTTCACCCACCCCATTTCTTGTGCAGTGAGTCGACTGATCATGGTATCTTCTAAATCTTCAGGTGTCTTGCTTTTGCTTTCTGAAAGCGCAATATAGCCGCCCATAATTTCTGCACGCTGTTGTGGATAACGTGGTTGTTGCTCAGGATTGGCATAGCCCGTCGGATAGAGTGGCTGTCCCGTTGTAAAATCATATTTGTCTTTTGCACCAAAGGTATGCAGTAACTCATGTACAAGAACGACTTTATTACTCGAACTTTGCTTTCGTGATGCAAATAAATTCACTGAGCCAATACGCCCACGTTCCAATGCAGTGGAGTGTTTCAATACTTTCTGCAATTTGGGATCATAATAATTTAAATACAGGGTCACCGATGGTGAGCCATCTTCGCCTTGATGTTGTTTCCACGCATAGAATCTAAATTTCAAACTCCATAAAATATTGTTCAAGACACTCTTTTTTTCAGGAAATTTGGGTGGTAACGTGGTCAGTTCTCGTCCCAGTTGAAAATGAAAAGCAATGGGTTGATCACGAAATTCCTTAGATTGGGTTTGCAGATAATTGACCATTTCACTCAAATCATCTGTAGAAATTTGTTGAATATATTGTGAAGTCGCTGCTTGTCCATCGGCATTTATTGGGTGCAACAAAACAATGATTGGTTTTGTCCAGTCTTGATGCATATCTCGCCATGTATCAACGGCAACAATCAATAAAATACATAAGAGCAAACTAACACGAATTTTTTTCCACATTTGACATCTGCCCTTATGAATAAATACAGCAATTTCCAATATAATGAGTACGCTTAAAATGTAAAAATTATTTGATTTCCAACATCATATTTGGCTCGTGTAACACGAAGTTTTCCCAAACAAAATCATAAAGTTTTCTTTGATTGGAAAATACGACTAAGCCTTTTGCTTCTGTTAAATTACACCACTTATATTCTGTATGCTCATGATTTAGAACCACAAGCTGATTTTCCTTACAAAATCCAACAAAAGCAGGGATCATTTCAATCACATTCAAACTAGCTTCATAAAACTGTTCCAAATAATCGGCACTAAATAATTGCTTCACCTGAATTGCTGTTTCTTCACCAATTTCACGCAAGATTGCTTGAGGCGCTGTTTCATTTTCTTCTATTTTTCCCGCAACATGACACCAAAAGTCACCTTTGACACGCTTCATCAATAAAATTTTTAACTCACCCTCTATTTCTGAGAGTAAAACACCCGATACAATAATTGAACGAATAGGAATCATAATAAGCCTACATTTTTAAATTTTAGATATAAAAAATGCTAACCGAAGTTAGCATTTAAAGATGAATCAAAGCTTAAGCTTCAACCCATTTTCCATCACGGTAAACCATACTCCACTTGGTTTGTTTACCTTCAGCATTTTCAGAACCGACATATTGCTCTTGGTTCTTACGACTGAATTTTACCAGTGTTGGATTACCGTCTGGATCTTGATCAGGTGCATTCAATATAAATTGATACTTTGGATCTAATTGCTCTGCAACACTACGAAGCTCCGAAACCTTTGGTGCACGTGTTTCACGGACTTTAGGAAACTTACTTGCTGCCAAGAATAAACCTGCAGCACCATCACGAAGGACAAAAAAATCATCGTGTTTGGTTGAACGCAAATGTTCCATTTTAATTGGGTCTACACGCGGAGGCGCAGGTTGACCACTCTTTAAAACTTTACGCGTATTGTCACAACTGGTACAAGCGAAGTACGGACCAAAACGCCCTGTCTTCAATTGCATTTCACCATCACATTTGTCACATGGAATACTTGGGCCATCGTAACCTTTAATTTTGAACTCGCCTTCTTCAAGCTCAAAACCATTACAGTCTGGGTTGTTACCACAGATATGTAATTTACGACCACCATCGATCACATAGCTATCCATTGCAGTTTCACAAATTGGACAACGTTTTTTCGACATTAAATCGGCAGTTTCCGCACCATCATCATCAGAAAAAGCAGCCAATGACTCGACTGGCATTAGATTTAACGTACCCTTACAGCGTTCTTTCGGTGGCAAGTTATAGCCCGAACATCCTAAGAATACACCAGTCGTGCCCGTGCGAATCTGCATTGGACGATCACATTCTTTACAATGTACCGCTTCAACTTCTACAGGTAAATTACGGCGCATACCGTTTTCACCCTGTGCAGTCGTCAAACGTTTCTTAAAATCGCCATAGAAGTTATCGAGTAGCTCTTTCCAATTACGTTCACCATCGGCAACTTTATCCAACTGAGCTTCAAGATCGGCTGTGAAGGCATAGTTCATAAGGTTGTTAAAGTTTTCATCCAAACGGTCTGTCACAATCTCGCCCATCTTCTCTGCATAGAGACGACGGTTATCGAGTTTGACATAACCACGATCTTGAATGGTAGAAATAATGGCAGCATAAGTCGATGGACGACCAATCCCTTTTTTCTCTAATTCTTTAACCAATGATGCTTCGGTAAAACGAGCAGGTGGTTTAGTAAAATGTTGTGATGGATCAAGTTTTTCAAGTTTGAGTACTTCACCAACTTTTACAGCAGGCAGTAAAACATCATCATCAGCTTTGTTGGCGCCACGAACTTTAGTAAAACCATCAAAAACTAAAGTACGACCTTTCGCTTTCAACTCAACGCCATTGGCATCGACTAAAATTGTAGATGATAAGTATTCCGCAGATGTCATTTGGCAAGCAACAAACTGACGCCAAATTAAGTCATAAAGACGCTGTGCATCACGATCTACACCAACCAGCTGATCGCCTTTTAGTGCAACAGTCGATGGACGAATCGCTTCATGGGCTTCTTGTGCGCCTGCTTTATTACCATAGTAATTAGGTTTCGCAGGTAAATATTTTGCACCAAACTCAGTCTCGATATGACCGCGTACCATGCTCACTGCATCATTACTTAAGAAGGTTGAGTCAGTACGCATATAGGTAATAAAACCTGCTTCATACAAACGTTGCGCCATCGTCATGGTTTTCTTCACAGAGAAACCTAAACGTGTACTTGCCGCCTGTTGTAAAGTCGAGGTGATATACGGCGCGCTTGGATTCACCTTGGTCGGCTTATCTTCACGAACTGAGACTTTATATTCCGCATCATTCAGTATTTTCAATAAAGCATCTGTTTGTGCTTTATTTTGCAATTTTAAGGTTTTACCACCTTGTTTAACTGCTTCTAAACGAATGTCATCTTTTTTAGATTTTGTATCTGCAAAAACTTGCCAATATTCTTCAGGAATAAAAGCACGAATTTCTCGTTCACGTTCAACGACAAGTTTTGTTGCAACAGATTGTACGCGACCTGCCGATAAACCACGGGCAATTTTTTCCCATAGCAATGGTGAAACCATAAAGCCAACGACACGGTCTAAAAAGCGACGTGCCTGTTGTGCATTAACTTTGTCGATATCAAGGCGAGAAGGCTGTTTAAACGCTTCCTGAATGGCATTTTTAGTGATTTCGTTAAAGACCACACGTTGATAACGTGATTCATCTCCACCAATCACTTCTTTTAAATGCCAAGCAATTGCTTCCCCTTCCCTGTCCATATCCGTTGCGAGGTAGATTTCGTCAACTTGAGAAGCCAGTTTTTTCAGTTCAGCAACAACATGCTCTTTACCTGGAAGAACCTCATATTTGGCTTTCCAGTCATGTTCTGGGTCTACACCCATGCGGTTAACTAATGCCGATTGAGCTTTTTCAGCTTTTTGTTCATCGGTCAATTTGACACGTGATACAGGTTTTTTTTCTGAAGTTTTACTTGAACCACCCGTAGGTAAATCACGAACGTGACCCACAGACGATTTTACAATGTAATTTGAACCCAAATATTTATTGATGGTTTTCGCTTTTGCAGGCGATTCCACAATCACTAAGGCACGCTTTTTTTCAGCAGTGGGAGTCGTTGCTGTTGTGCTTGTAGATGCGGACCGAGGAGCTTTCGCCATAAGAACCGGTAATCCTATTATTAAAAGTTAAATTTCAGCCAAATGAAGTAAATATGCTTTCATATCTTCTAACTGTGTCGCTCTGAGATCAGATTCTTCATCCCAATACATGCCCACACAGTTTGCCTGCATATCAATAGCATAAATCCCTTTTAATGCAATGGGAAAATCTTTAAATTTCTCGTCACCTTGAATGACTTGAAGTTTTTGATCTTCTACACGAGCTCGCATTAACGGAAGACGTGCTTCTGGTTTCAGGACACTATAATAAGCAACCATACTTGCACGGTTTTCTGTTGCTTTTGGAATACCTGTCCACTCTGGTGCAGCCACCAAACGTGGGTGTAAACCCATTTTTCGTGCTTTATCACGCATTAAGCCCAAAGCTTTCTCTCTCGGACTTACTTTTAAGCCGAAAATTGAGCCTAATACAAAAACAACGATGATGATCGCAACCCAAAGACCCGTGTGTTCCATAGTTCACCTTTTTAATCCTATATTAGAGTTGCATAAGCTGAATATAAAACGCAAGTTTGTCAGATAAATTAATTTACACGAGGGTTAAACCAAATTGATTAAAAATGTGCTAATCAATTGAATTAAATATTTTTTATATAAAATAAAAGCACATTACCGTCGTTAAATTCAAAACAAAAAAATTAAACAATTTGACCTATCTAGCGTAATTAACTCAATTCAAATACATTTCGTGGCTATAGATCACTTCAAGTCCATTCCAAGAAATGTAGCCTTTTTCAATTAATTCTTTCAGTAGTAATCGGATATCAGACTTAGGAAATAACTGTTCCAAAACATCACGTAATTCATAAATATCTTTCGGTTTATCCGATTTTAATTGGTTTAATTTATGAATCATTTGCATTTGTACGGGATCAATTTTATTGAAATTTTTAAACAATACCTGTTGTACTGCTTCAACTGAATCCTGTTGTTCTATTTCATTTGAAATTTGCTTTGAATCAAAACGGATTTTTTCTAAAATTTGGTCAATTTTTTCTAACTTCAAGCGAGGCTGAACTTTTGAGCCATTGGCAATATCTAAATCACTTTCAGCGCGCCACAACTCTAGTTCCGTCCATTTTTTCAAGATTTTTTTACGATATGAAACTTGTTCATTAAGTCGTTTAACAATTTTTAAATTAATGAGTAATCCAACCATGTGTTGGGCATTTTCAGGAACAATTTGTAGAATATTAACAATAGAATTTTTTAATTTTTCAACCGTATTTGGCTTACCTGACATTTCCCACAAAGCATCACAATACTTCTTAACCATCTGTAAATAAGGTTTTCCGTGAATGGTTTCTAGTCTCGGAATAACAACATTGTCGGCTTGTGACTCTCTATCTAATTGAATTTTTATCAAACTACAATCTAAATCTGAACTTTGCAGCAACTCAATTAATAAATCACTGTTTGGCATTGCCGAAACCACTTCAACATGCGTATCAGACTCAAGCAGTGCCATGAGTTGCCCAACGACAACAGCATAATCATATTCTTTTAGCGATGCTTTCGGTGTTTCTAAAATAACGATTTGACCGCTACTCACCCAATCAGAAAATTCAGTTAAATCTTCAAGTGAATATTGAAATTGCCCCGTACAATTAAACATATATAAAGTTGGATAATGCTCAACAATATCTCTCAACATTTGTGCTGAAGGCATATTTTGTTCAAGATCCATTAAAACAACTTTATTGTGCATGGTCAAAATTAGGTCATATTTTAGAAAGGGAGCATTACAACGAGCTTTAAACAAAAGGTCAAATAAAATAGTCAAATAGTTTTCTATTTTATTCACCTCAAATTCTCAAACGAGATCCTTTTAGCTCTTTACATCGCATGCTTATAGCAGCCTGTTGTCGAGCAAAAAACCTCTATTTGCAATAAAAATAAAGCCACTATAGAAAATCTAAAACTTAATAATGCGGTGGACGGTTGCTCATTGGGTCAAATACTGCAATACCTTCTGACAAATCAGAGGATTCCATTCTTTGATACAATATTCGCATTTGTTTTTGTAAATCAGCTAGTTCTAAGCTTTGTTGTGCAACTTGGTCATTTAATTGTTCGACTAAATCATCTAAAAATGCAATTCGGACTTGCAAATCTTCTATGGGTGCGGACAATGGCGCCTGATCATCAAAATTTTTATGTTTAGTCATTTTAAGTCCTCATTGGGGATGTTTAGGAAACTGTATGGCCTATATTACTTTAAGGGATGTCCAACTTGCGTTTGGTGGACCCGCCCTGCTCGACGGCGCAAACTTCAATTTAGAACGTGGCGAGCGAGTCTGTTTGATTGGTCGTAACGGTGAAGGTAAGTCTACTTTACTCAAACTGATAGAGGGAAGTTTATTACCAGATCGTGGTGAAGTTGCCTTACAAAATGGTATCACCATTTCCATGCTTGCACAGGATGTCCCGATGGACTCTGGCAAAGTTGCAGACATCGTTGCCGATGGTGCAGGTGAAGCTGCTCAAGTGCTTAAAGAATACCATGAAGCAAGCGATGCTTGTGTATTGGGTGATATGGAAGCTTGTGACCGTATGGGTAACCTACAGCACAAACTTGATTTATTAGATGGTTGGGCTTTAGAAACTAAGGTCAATTCTATTCTAAGCAAAATGGGTCTAGACCCTGAAGCCGATTTAGCCGATTTATCAGGTGGTCGTAAACGTCGTGTGTTACTTGCTCGTGCTTTATTGACGCAGCCAGACGTTTTACTTCTAGACGAACCAACGAACCATTTGGACGTTGAAAGTATTGAATGGTTAGAAAAATTCTTACTTGATCAGAATAATTTAACGTTACTGTTCATTTCGCATGACCGTTCATTTGTAGACAGTATTGCGACCCGAATTGTTGAATTAGATCGTGGAACTTTGCGTAGCTATGAAGGTAACTATTCACGTTACCTAGAATTAAAAGCAATGCAAATGGAAGCCGAAGAAAAGCAAAATGCTTTATTCGACAAACGCTTAGCAGAAGAAGAAGTCTGGATTCGTCAGGGTATTAAAGCCCGTCGTACACGTAATGAAGGTCGTGTTCGCGCACTGAAAGACTTACGTGAAGAATCTAAAGCACGTCGTTCACAGCAAGGCAAAGTGAACATGGCAACGCAAGATGCTAACCGCTCGGGTAAATTGGTGTTTGATATTGAACATCTAAGTGTTGCCTTTGGTGATAATGCACCGATTATCAATGATTTCTCTGCTTTGGTTTTACGTGGCGATCGTATTGGTTTAGTTGGCGACAACGGTGTTGGCAAAACAACATTGGTCAAAGCAATTCTAGGCGAGCTTGAACATGGCGGTACTGTTAAAACAGGTACACAGCTTGAAGTTGCTTATTTTGACCAGCTTCGTAATGCTTTAGACCTAGAAAAAACTGTTCTAGCAAACGTTTCAGAAGGTTCTGACTTTGTTGAAGTAAATGGTGGTCGTCGCCATATTTACAGCTATTTACAAGACTTTTTATTCTCTCCTGAACGTGCCCGCACACCTGTAAAAGCACTTTCTGGTGGTGAACGTAACCGTATTCTTTTGGCAAAACTACTACTCAAACCATCGAACTTAATTGTCATGGATGAGCCAACCAATGACTTGGATATGGTGACTTTAGAATTACTCGAAGAAATGTTGAGTGGCTATAAAGGTACATTATTGCTGATCTCGCATGACCGTGCATTTATGGACAATGTCGTGACATCGACATGGGTATTTGACGGTAAAGGTCACATTGATGAATACATTGGTGGTTATCAGGATTATTTAGAACAACGCCCTGACCAAACTGCAGTAGACCAAAAAAATGATATGAAAAAAGCATTGGCAAAAGCGGAAGCAAGTGCTGCCGCTGCTGCACCCAAAAAAGTCAAACTTAGCTATAAAGACCAACGTGCTTTAGAGCAATTACCTGCGGAAATGGAAGCTCTTGAAAAAGAACAAGCGGACATTAATGCAAAACTTGCTGATGGCACTCTATTTGTTTCGGATAATGCCCAAGCGATGAAGCTTTCTGCACGTTTAACCGAGATTGATGAGCTGCTACTTGAAAAATTAGAGCGTTGGGAACAATTGGAAGAAATGACGAAAGGTTAATGCTTTTCTGATTCTGATCGTAAAAACTCCGCCATAGTGCGGAGTTTTTTACAGGTTTTGAAAATATATGATCACAATCCACTCAATCTGTACGATAAAATTAAGCCATCATTAAGCTTGTAACAACAAATAAAATCGAGCTGTATTATTCAAACGAAACTTAAACTAACTTTAAAAAATCATTAAAATTACCATAGCGCTAAAATTTTACAATTTTTCTTTTCATTCCAACTATTTAATACTACATCAGCTCCATGATATTTCCACATAAATCATTCAATATAACATTATCGAATCTAGCTCAGATCTCGAATAATTCAATGAGAATACGATCATGAAAAAAGTTACATCATTATTAATCGCAGCATTCACTACAGCAATTTTCGCAGGTTCAGCAATGGCTGCAACACCAGCTCAACACTCCACCCAAAAAGTACAAACACATCAAGTTCAGAAACAGCACAAAAGCAGCCACATGCAAAAATCTCATGCTCCTGCACAAAAAACAACAGCTAAAAAAGTAGAGGATAAAACACCAACAGCGAAATAATGATCTTATAAAATTTTGATCTTATTAAACTTTGACTGTCGAAATACCGCTTTATGAAATTCTTATCCTCATGCTTAAAAGCTACATCTGCGATGTAGCTTTTAAATTTTTATTGAATATTATTTTTTAACATTATTTTTCAGAATCATCTTTAAAAATTATTCATAGAAAATCTTCAGAACTCAAATCATTGGCTTACTTTAAGCCTAATTTTTCTACAGGCTTCATCAACCACAACGACATTTTTCTCAGTAAAGTATCAAAACAGGATTGCTGCAAGACCCAACAAGTGGCAGCTGATAAAATAATACAAATCAATATTTCTACAAAAATATTAAAATCCAAGCGCCAATAACGTGCAATCGACATCACCACAAAACCATGTAGCAAATATACAGGCAAAGTATTTTTACCCAATTGAATGAAATATGAATTAAACAATTTGACCAGTGCAAAAATAGCAAAAATACCGAAGCTAGAAATAAATAGATAAACCATTCTCATCCACATTCCATTCCATGCACTCACTTTGAGTTGTTGATAACTCAAACTACCATAGAGCCAAAATGGGTTTAATTGTGAAATATAGACAAAACTCGCAATACCCATGAAGATGAATATTCCGAGTAATTCGGCAAATTTAAACTGCTGAACTTTTTGCATGATTACTTTGCCATAAACAACGCCTATGACAAAAAATGGGAAGAAAGTAAAAATCCGTCCAATTGAATATTGATAATTATTCCAAGGACTTAAACCTATACACAATGCCAAAACAAGTGAAATAATAACGGCAAATTTTGTTTTAATGAGGAAATGTGTGAGTAATGTCCACACTATCATCCCCAGTAAATACCATAAAACCCAATAAGGTCTTGCAAATAAGTTCCAATTGATTTGAAATTTCCCTGTCCAGACCGCATCAAAAGCAGCAAATAAAATTTGAAAAGGAAGATAAATCGCGATAAAAAATAGAATATTTTTGAACCAATTTTTATCTTTATACAACATCCCTGAAATAAAGATAAATGCGGGCATATGCACAAAATAAATACTGCCCAATAAAGCATGATCTATTGGGTCTTTCCAACCGATCATACGTTCTAGAAAATGCCCCAAAACCACGAGAAATATCAGGGTTGCTTTGCAACTGTCTAAGTAAGTATCTCTCATGGTCGGCTAATCTAGAATGATGAATGAATGCGTAATTTCAATTATATACCCAAAACTTGGAATTGTTTTTGATCAATCGCAGCAAGATATTGTCGATAAATTTTAAAATTTTCCAAATCAAAGCACACGAAATTGATTTCTTCTAAATGTACCGTATGTTTTAAAAAATCAACCACTGTTTCAATCGCAATAAACGCTGCGTCTAATTTTGGAAAATGATAAACCCCAGTTGAAATATTGGGGAAAGCGATGGTTTTTAATTGATATTTTTCTGCGAGTTTCAAACTACTTAAATAAGCTTGGCTCAGTAAATCCTTTTCTCCATGCTGTCCATCTTGCCATGTGGGGCCTACTGTATGAATTACATAGCTGCTTGGCAATAATCCTGCGGTGGTAATAACAGCCTCACCAATCGCACAACCACCTTGTTTAGCTCGAATTTTCTGACAATCTTCAAGGATTGCCGAACCACCTTTACGATGAATTACACCATCGACGCCACCACCGCCAAGTAAGGATGTATTGGCAGCATTCACAATAGCATCTACTTTTTGAATGGTGATATCGCTTTGAATCAAACGCAGGGTTTTCACAAAAATATCCTTATCTTCTAAATTATTAAGCTTAAATATTTACACTACAATTCAATGATGCTCAGAACATTGAAAAGATAAAAATCTAAACGGCCAATACTAATTTTAATATTCAAATTGATGTATTCCATGCTCAGATAGATACGATTTGACGATTTTTAAAGTATGTGTCCTTTTTGATTGATATTTTTGAAACGTCAAAGACTGTATTTTCTTCTTTAAACGGGTTCATGCTACACTTCTTTCAGTTTAAACTTACCCCAAATTTACAAAATTGCTATGAGCAAAAAGCATCAATACGAACCTGGAAAATTTTATTGGTCATTCTTACTGCCTAAATACTGGGGCGTTTGGATAGCAATTATACTTTTCATGCTTCTTGCGATCTTACCTTGGGCAATCCAACATCGTTTAGCGGCACTGTTGGCTAATGCTGCATTTAATAAGCTTAAATCACGCCGTGAAACGACTATTCGAAACTTAGAAGTATGTTTTCCAGAATGGTCTCATAAACAAGTTTTGGAAAAATCGAAACAGGTTTTTGTGGATCAAATGATTGGTGTATTTGAAACTTTAAATGCATGGTATTCGCCGCAATGGTTTAAAAACCGTATGACGATTGATGGTTTAGAACACATCACGCAAGCTCAGCAGCAAGGTAAAGGGATTCTTTTACTTGGAACGCATAGTACTCTGCTCGATGCAGGTGGATATTTGTGTGGTCAATTTCTAAAACTAGATGTGGTCTACCGCCCACAAAACAATCCACTATTAGACATGCTGATTTATCGTGGTCGTGCAACGATTTATAAAGCTCAAATAGATCATGATAATATGCGTGGATTGATTCGCCATTTAAAAGAAGGCGATGCAATTTGGTATAGTCCAGATCAAGATTTTGGTTTAAAACAAGGTGTGATGGCACCATTTTTTGGTACGCCTGCTGCGACAGTTACAGCACATAGACGTTTATTAAAAATGTCGAAAGCTGTTGCAATTCCACTGTATTTTTATCGCGATGGTGATATTAAAGATCCAAAATATCATGTGCTCATCGAGCCTGTCGTTGATCTATTACCCAGCGACGATGAATTGAATGATGCCATTCGAGTCAATAAAATCATTGAAAATCAAATAAGAATCGCACCAACACAATATATGTGGTTCCATCGCCGTTTTAAAACACGTCCTGAAGGTTATGAGAAAATCTATTAAGCATTAACTTTACAATAGGAATCAAAATTAAATCATTGAAGTTAAAGTATACTTTAACTTCTCTTTATTAACTATTTAGGCCACATAAGTCATTCATTCATCATCAAATGTCAAAAATTGATATTGATTAATATTATGATGCTTATCTCTAATTTTAAGCTGATATTCATCTAACAGCATTAAGTCTAGATCTTCATTTTTAAACCCACCAGATCCATCATCCCAATTAATATCTATTTTCATGCCATCCTGTGTTTTATAAAATGCTTCAATAAATCCTGTTACATCAGGCGTAAAAATTATGTAATAACTGTGAGCTTTCGAGAAACTAATTTCTGTTAAATCTTGACGCGGACATGGTTTTTCACAACGATAAATTCGATGATCCAAACGCTCCCAAATCATATTTATTTCAGCATCATTTAAATTTTGTTCTGCCTGTTGTTCTTTCTCAGTCTCAAATATGGTCTCTTTACAACTTGCTAAAATTAAACTCAAACCGAACAACATGATTATTTTTTTCATTCAATCCTTCTTTACTCTTCAAGTTGACATATTTTTATCAATTCGAACATAGCATTACATTTTTCATCTAAATCACTAAAAATCATTAACCTTTCCATACCCGAAAACGAGCCATCGCCCAAATCACATAAGGCCAAAAAATCATATTCACAATGCTATGAATACTTTCCCAGATACGCCAGTATCCTCTGCCAAAAATATCTGCACGTGCATTAAAGATTTCAATTGCAAAGGCAAATACGACGGTGGCAATGATCGCAAGATTTGATTTAAGTTGTCTTTTATGTATTGCAGCAGCAATAAAATAGATGATTAAACCAGCATAGATAAATAAAGCATCGCTACTTAAGCTTAAGCCGGTAAAATGTTTAAGACTTGAAGCAAATTCTTGAATTTTGGTTAGAAACATAGTCACTCTTTTTTTATTTTCAATCTTGTATATTATAAATTATATACCATAAATAAAGCATAACCCGAGTCCTGCATCCTGCAAAACTCGGGTTCATGAGGTTGTGCTTTCAAATCTTATTCTTATTTTATTGGTTATCCATTCCAACATCAAATCCATGATGACTATCCATCGGCTTTGTCTTCCATAGTGGGACTTTTCCTTTCCCGTTCCGTCTACCGATAAGTGAAGATTAAGGCTAAACCTCATTTGATACTATCCGCTTGAGGACTAAATCCGTGTAAGCAATTTCTTACAAATAACGATCAATTACAGCTATTTTTGTCTAACAATTTAAAATCATATTTTCAATTCATTTTATAATCTTGAGCGATTTCATCGGTCACCATTTTTTCTTCACGTTCTGCTTTTTCAATTCCTTCTTGAATTGCCTGTTGTGCTTCTTGCTCGTCCGCATCCGATTGTTCCAACTCATCTTGAACCTGTTCAAAAATACGCCCTGTTTGTAAAACAACATATATTGGGAAGTGGTCAGAACCAATATGCGGCAACCGTTGCATATGAACCAATGCAAAATCCGTACTATGAAATAAATGATCCAGTGACCATCTTAAAAACTTATAATCTGCATGAAACGTATTGACATATTGACGACCAACACGTGGATCTAACAAACCACTAATGCGTTGAAATAAGCGTGTTGTACGTGACCAAGCCACATCATTTAAATCGCCCATAACAATGCAACTTTCATCTAAATCTTTAATTTGATCTCCGACCATTAATAATTCTGCATCGCGTAAAGTTGAATCTTTAGCTTCTGTTGGACTCGGCGGTTTTGGATGTAAGCAATATAATTGTACAGGCTGCCCAGAACGTAAAATAACAGAACAATGAATAGAAGGAATTTCATCACTTAGAATAAATTTAACCTCTACATCTTGTAATTTAAGCTTACTATACAAGTGCATACCGTATAGATTATCTAGTGGCACAGGAATACGATAAGGATAATTCTTCTCAATACTAGAGAGTTGATTCTGCCATGTCTGATCAGTTTCAAGTGTGAGCACAATATCGGGATGATGCTTTTCAATTTGTTCAATCAGCAAATGATATTTGTTATTCGGTGTTAAAACATTTGAAACAATGACTGAAATTTGTTGATCTAGATTGAGTTGATCTTTAGTCACCTGTTTAACTTGTTTCTTCCAAACGAAAGTATAAGGCAAAACCATTTTTAGCTGAAAAGCCAAAGCAGCAATAAGCAGTAGTAAAATCACGCCACGTATCCAATCCCACGGCGCAGTCCAAAACAACAGCAATACAAAAGTAATAAATCCAACAGCTAAAATTTGTAATCTTGGAAAATCTGCACCACGAAACCACCACTCATCCCGTGGGATAAGCGACCAGAAACTTAGCCAAATCACAATAGCAGCAAGCACTTCGATCAAGATCATATTCTGTAACTCTTATATTCTTAATTTTTTATCTATTCATAAATTTATATCAGTTTTGCATGTAACATAAACAAGATATATTGCACAATATAATTGTGTTTTCATTGTGTATGCTCTTGCAGTTACACACTCTTTTGATACACTCAAACCCCTTTTGATTTTTTAACTCACCGAGGCAAAGTGGCATGAAAGTAGGTCTGGTTGGTTGGCGCGGGATGGTTGGTTCTGTCCTAATGCAACGTATGGTTGAAGAGAATGATTTTGCTCATTTTGAGCCATTCTATTTCTCTACCAGTAATGCAGGTGGTCAAGCCCCTGCTTTTGGTGGTAAAACTGCTCCAGCACTTATGGATGCAACAGACATTAAGAGTCTGAAGCAAATGGATGTCATTATTACCTGCCAAGGTGGTGATTATACGACCGAAGTCTTCCCTAAGCTTAAAGCTGAAGGTTGGAATGGTTATTGGATTGATGCTGCATCTACATTGCGTATGGATGATGAGGCGATCATCGTACTTGATCCAGTGAATATGAATGTCATCAAAGACGGTTTAGTGAAAGGCACGAAAACATTCGTGGGCGGTAACTGTACTGTTTCATTAATGTTAATGGGTTTAGGTGCTTTATTCCAAAACAATCATGTGGAATGGGCAACCTCGATGACGTATCAAGCCGCATCAGGTGCTGGTGCACAAAACATGCGTGAATTGATCTCAGGTATGGGCTATTTATATAACAATACCAAAGATTTATTAGACGATCCTAAATCGCCAATTTTAGATATTGATTCTAAAATTGCGGCATTACAACGTGGTGAAGGCTTCCCTTCTGCAAACTTTGGTGTGCCATTGGCAGGTTCTCTAATTCCATATATCGACAAACAGCTTGAAAATGGTCAGTCGAAAGAAGAATGGAAAGGTCAAGTTGAAACCAACAAGATCTTAGGCAATCAACAAATTGTACCGATCGATGGTCATTGTGTTCGTATTGGCGCAATGCGTTGTCATTCTCAAGCCATCACTTTAAAGCTTAAGAAAGACATTCCACTTGACGAAATTGAAGATATGATTCGTCAGTCTAGCCAATGGGCAAAAGTCGTTCCAAACACTCGTGAAGCATCGATGACTGATTTAACACCTGTTGCTGTAACAGGTACGTTAATTGTTCCAGTCGGTCGTTTACGTAAAATGAATATGGGTAAAGAATATTTAGGTGCATTCACGGTAGGTGACCAACTACTTTGGGGTGCTGCTGAACCTTTACGTCGTATGTTACGTATCCTAATTGACTATAAGGATGCTTAACGTCACAAAAAAATACTAAACATTGAAAAAGCCGATCTATCTAGATCGGCTTTTTTATGTAACTATATTTATGTAACTACTATGTTAAAAATTTACATTTAGACTACAGCGAGTTATTGTATAATTACACAGCCTTGTACTTCGTCACAGCAATGGATAGAGATGACTGTATATAACAAATTAAAAATCGCCATTTTAACAATCATGTCTTCGCAAACCATTAGTGCGATTACAATTGATCCAATTCAAGTTCAATCTGGGCCTGGGGATTTACTTTATGCCGAGATGAAGTTTCATAATGCCGATCCAAATGCAAAAATTGAAGCAGGATTGGCAAATGCTGATGAAATCATGTCTGTCGGCATTGCCAACCAACCACCTGGGCATTTGAATTTTTATACCCGCCGTTCTGGTGACGGGACAGGTGTGATCGTTATTACCTCTTCACGCCCTATTATTGATTCTGAATTGAATATTTTATTAAAAGTAAAAGAAGGCAATGCCACTCACATTCAACAAATTAAAACGCCGTTAACACGTAATAAATCGAATGCATCTGCACCTGTACTGAATACTACAGCGAATGAAAAACGACTCACACCACAAATTATTGTGAGTGAAAAAGATATTGCACTCAACCTACCGACAAGTATGCACTATCAGGTCAATACGTCGTCAACAACAACGACTGCTCCCAAAACCATAATAAATAAACCTATAATTGAATCCGATCAGCAACGCCCATTAACGATTAGTGTTGTTGCGCCACCGACACTAAAAACTGAAGTAAATACAACAGGAACTGTTGCGATTGAAAAAGTACCTATGACGGCGGAACAAGTTCAAGTCAAAGTTAAACAAATAGAACCTGAACAGGCTCAAGTAAAAACTGAACAAACTCAGCTAAAAGCCCCTGAACCAGAGAAAGAAAAGCCTCAAACAACAGAAAGTAAAACACAAACTGCAAAATCGAATGCTGTAGCCAAAAAACCTGTTCAATCTGAAAAGCGTGCAAACAACCAATCTACAGATAAAGGTCAAAAGCATATTGTTCAAGCCAACGAATCTCTATGGCGAATTGCATCTAGAATTGCGGCAGATACTAATCAAAGTATTCCTGTTGTTATGCAGCAAATTAAAGAAAATAATGCCAGTGCATTTATCCAAGGTGATGTGAATCGTATTCGTCGTGGTGCAGCTTTAAACCTTGCAACAACATATAAACCTAAACCTATCACCAAATACCAAACACCGAATACACAGATCAGTACGAAAAAGCAGTCTGGTTCAGAAAAATATCGCTTAGATCAGGCTGAGATGAGTTTAATTACAGACAATGAGCAAAGCTCAGCACAAGGTTCAGCTAAGAAAAATACGCAAGTGAATCAGACGACTACTGAATTATCTACAAAAGTTATGACATCTCGAGAAAAAACGGTTAAATTACAGAAGAGTGTGAACCAACTTGCAACGGCTTTACAACAAAAGAATCAGCGAATTCAATTATTAAATGCTCGACTTGCTCAGTTGCAACAGCAATTACAGCAACAAAATGTAAAGAAGCCAAATAGTTAAGATATATCAAGGATATTAATTCATTGTGCTCAATGAAGGGGAAATAATATGTTGTTGTACGTGATTCCATTTATTTTATTATTGGTCGTTGCCGTCGTTTTAAAAAAACGTGAAGATGCAAATAAAGAACAAGCCAGTTCTAGTGCAAAGACAAGCAAGAATAAAAAGTCAACGAAAAAAAATGTAGCGCGTACAGCTCGCACATCACAAAGACTACAAAGTAATGTCGTTGAAGATGAAGTTATTGTTAAGCAAGCCACTAAACCATTAAGCGCAGACTTAAAGAAAAGTATTGAAAAGCTCATTGCAGAAAAAAATTATTTTTCAGCAGAAGCAAAAATCAACCAAGCTTTAAATCAAGACAATGCACAACATGAACTATATCTCTACTTATTAGATATTCATTTCGTACAAAAAGATGACTTCGCTGTTAATCAGCTGATCAATCATATTCGCTCATTAGGCTTAGATGAAATTGTTACTCAAGCTGAAGATAAGCAAAAAACAGCCCAAGTCGCAAATCCAGTTGAGTCGATTGCATTTGAATCTGCTCAGCCAGCTGTGCCTGAAGTCAATAAAAACAATGCAGCATTTGATGCATTAATTGGTACGGCAGACGCTGCTACTCAAACAAAACGAGCAGATCCAATTCAAGCTGATGCACTAGAATTTACACCATCTGAAACACCGAAGCACGTACCACAAGAACCCATTCAACCTTTAGAATTTAACTTTACGCCAAGTACACAGCAAGCAGCACCCGTTGCCGCTGATTTAACATTTGAAGTACCCACGCGAGTCCCTGCTGAAGAAGCAAAATCTGAGCCTGCTGCACCACTAGAGTTTAGCTTCACACCAAATCAAGCAACACCACCCGTCATTGAAAAAACTGAAATAGTTGAAATTGCATCTGAATTTACTCTTGATTTTGCAGAACCACTGGTTTCTCCAAACGCAGAACCAACAGCTAAAATTTCGAACGACTTAGATTTTAAATTAACGCCAAGCGAAGCTGATTCACAACCGACCTTTCGCTTTGATTTAGATCAAACCGCCGAAATTATTGAGCCTGCGACACCTACACTTAATTTTGAAGCACCAATTCAGCCAACAACGGAAACGATTGGCGCTGTTGATACCAATGATCCATTGGTGAAGTCATTCCCAGAATTAGCTCAAATCAATGAAACGCAATTGAATTTAGATCTGGCTCAACAATATATCGATTTAGGTGCTTATGCGTCTGCACGAGAGCTTTTAAGTCAAAATGTAGATCAATACACAACTGATCAACGAGAACTATCTCAAAATTTACTGAATCGAATAGCATCTTAGAAGCATTCGATTTAAGATAAAGCAGTCATTCATGGCTGCTTTTTTATTATGAACAAAAAAATTGCATTGATTTATATGGGCGGAACTTTTGGCTGTATTGGTGAGCCATTAGCACCAATGACTGAAACTGAATTTATCCCACAACTTAAACACGTATTGCCTCCACAATTTAAAATAGAATGCTTTAAAGCACCATCAATCAAAGACAGTAGTGCTTGTACTGCACAGGACTGGCTTAAACTGATACAACAAATACAAAGTCTACAACTGCAAAATTTCCAACACTTTGTGGTTATTCATGGCACAGATACTCTGAGTTACGCAGCAGCGACATTGTCCAGATTTTTAGCTGAATCGTGTCATGTGGTGATTACGGGTAGCCAATATCCGTTATTGAATGTCCAAGGGGATAATACTCGAGAATTCACCGATGCCATTGATAATTTAAATACAGCATTACATGCCGTGTTAGATCTACCTGTAGGCGTATATTTGGCTTTTTTCCACCAAATAATTCATGCTCGAAGTGCTTTAAAGGCACACAGCACAGAATTAAATGCTTTTAGTGGTCTAAACGCCGATCGAAAAATCACGGTAGACAAAACAGTGATGAATGTTCAACTTTCACATATTGAAAAAGCCAAACAACTTAATCTAATCAATTGGATGATGTTACCTATAGTGCAAGATCAACTCTCAACTAATTTAGATCTGGTCTTATCTCACCCACCACATTTTCTTATTATCCAAGCGTATGGTGTGGGCAATCTCGCGGTCAATGACGCTATTATCCAACAATTTAAAGCACTTCAATCTAAAGGTTGCCAAGTGATTCTCTCGACTCAAGTGCCTTTAGGCGGAATAGATCAACGTTATGCGATTAGCCAATGGATTAATGATGCGAAAATTTTAATCAGCGATGCGCTCAGTCAAGCAGATCTTTATGCCAAAATTTTGAAAATTTATTTACAATACCCGACCTCAGAACAATGGCATGACCATTGGTATGATTATTTTGAAAATCAGCCTGAATAGAGGTATATATGCAACGCTTTGCAATTGGTATTGAGTTTTGTGGCATTCGTTTTAAAGGTTGGCAAACTCAGCAAGCTGGTGTCCGAAGTATTCAGGAAACCATAGAAAAAGTACTGAGTAAAATTGCGGATGAACCGATCATTTTACATGGTGCAGGTCGTACCGATGCAGGCGTACACGCAACCAATATGGTGGCACACTTTGATACCAATGCGATTCGCCCAATACGTGGTTGGCTGATGGGCTCAAATAGCCAATTACCCAAAGACATTGCCATCCAATGGATTAAAGAGATGGATAATGACTTCCACGCGCGCTTTAAAGCAAAAGCACGTCGTTATCGTTATGTGGTTTATCAGTCTGCAAACCGCCCTGCACTTTTATATAAACAAGTTACCCATGCTTTTTATCCACTTGATGTCGATAAAATGATTGCAGCAGCAAGCAAATTTGAAGGTACGCATAACTTTGAAAGCTTCCGTGCAGCCGCTTGCCAATCTAATCAACCTGTACGACATATCAAGCATTGTCGCTTAATTCGTCATGGCAACTATCTCGTCCTCGATATTCAAGCAGATGGCTTCTTACATCACATGGTGCGTAACATCATGGGATGTTTATTGGAAATTGGACAAGGCTTGTATGAGATTGATCATATTGATGAAATTTTTGCTGCTGAAGATCGTAAAGCAGCAGGAATTACAGCACCGCCTGATGGCTTATATTTCATCCATGCAGATTATCCTGAACAATTTGAATTGCCAAAAATGCCTTTAGGACCCCATTGGCTAAATATGCCTGATTAATCATAAAAATTTAAATATCCCTCAGACATTGAGGGATAAATTAATTGAATGTCGCACATGCTATTTATCTGTTCTATATTTTATTCTCTTTTATAAATCTCGTCTTCTTTGGCAATGATATTGATCATGACGGATTTATTCGTCTTGCAAAACACCACCCAATAAAAAAGCTTCAGATCTGATGATGTGAAGCTTTTTTATACTTAAAATTCTACAACTCAACGCTGTTTACGTTTTCTATATTCTACTGGTGTCTCACTCGTCCAGCGTTTAAACGCTCGGTAGAAAGTACTTGGTTCTGAAAAACCTGTCAGATAAACAATACGTTCAACACTTTCACTGGTATTTGCCAATAATTTCTTCGCCAAACGACAACGGTAGTCGGATAAAATTTGCTGAAAACTGGTATTGGCTTCAGAAAGCTGAGTACGCAAACGACGTGAGGTAATATTTAACTGAGCAGCAACCGTTTCTAACGTGGTTTCACCACTCTCTAAGGTTGAACCAATCGCACGGCGAACTTCACCGACTAAATCATAACGTGCCAACTCTTGAAGTTTTTCAATAGCGAGCTGTTCATGCAATTGTAATAATTCAGGTTCAGCTTGCCATAAAGGATAATCTAGAATTGAAGGATCAAAATACAAGCGGGTTTCTTTTTGTCCTAAACTTACGGGACACTCATAAACACGGAAATATTCTGCATCTGAAGCGCCATCCGAAAAGTTAAAGTCGATATAAATCGGCTCAAAACGACCTTCTGTGATGAATTTAAAGAAGCGTAAAATTCCTGAAATTGCACATTCAGAAAAATGACGATTGACAATACTCTTGCCCCAAGGCTGTTCACCATTGGTTAAAAAGCAGCGCCCTTCATCATCAATGATCAGTTTTGCATGAAAAGCATCGCTAATTAGACGCTGATAAGCCAATGCACGTTTTAAACCTTCACCAAAATTTTCACTTGAGATAAATAAATGTTCAATCACTTGCCCACGATACAGGGGTAAATGCTCTCCTAGATGCAAACCGATATCAGGATCATTACTGACTTCCTCTGCAGCAAGCCAAAAAGCGTATTGTGCATTGAGAGGAGTACGTGCATTTTGATCGACCTGATTCAATGCCACACCAGCTTTTGTTAATATTTCTTCTGTTGGCAATCCTGCACGACGGATCGCTTGATAGCCTAATCGTAAAACAACCGAAGCATCAGTTAGCTGACTCACGCAGTACCCTTCCTTGTGTGTTATTGATTTATACTTAAAACTTGAGAATTAGATTACAGACGATTGACTTAACTGACAATATTTATCCTCACTTTTTTGTAGAAATTGTTTAACAATATGTTCGCTTACTTTCAAGTCATCCGCGACCATCAAAAGCGGAATAATCTTGTTTTTCTATAAAAAATTGCCTATAATTTGCCCCTTTCCAATTTGATCATCAGGTAGGCTATGGCCAATAAAGAGGAACTCATCGAGTTCGAAGGCGTTGTCACCGAAACGCTTCCTAATACTATGTTCCGTGTGCGTCTAGAAAACGGTCACGAAGTGATTGCTCACATCTCTGGTAAAATGCGTAAACATTACATTCGTATTTTAACTGGCGACAGTGTTAAAGTCGAAATGACTCCATACGATTTAAGTAAAGGTCGTATTACTTACCGTGCACGCTAAGTTTTAGTGTAAGCAAAAGCCACATACCAGTGGCTTTTTCATTCACCAAGCTTTATTTTTATTGCTCCTCGATCCGTTGCTATCGTTTGGCAACAGTCTTCCTTACACATTAAAATTTGCTTATCCATCTTATTTTTATGGTCTTGCTACATATTTATTTTTGTGTTTCAAGTCAATATCTAGAACTACGCTATTACACATTGCTTTTCTGTCGCAAAACCAACTGTGAATAGTGAAGTAAACTTTGCTGATTTTTAGTTAATCATATTTTCAATATCACATAATTTAGTTTTATTACCATCCTTCAATACATCACTTTCTGTTGCATACACAATAAGTTCTGCACTTTAAGCTAAAATTTTCTCACGTTGCACATTACTGCTGATTACGAAAACTTATATTTTTCCGAAAATAGATATCAAAATTATATGTTCAAATACCATCATTCTAAATCTCTGACTTAATCCAAATCGGAATGATATTTTCCCTTTTATCTGATTTTCACTTTTCACACTCCACAATGGGTATATTTATTAAACGTGAAAAGTATTACGCTATAAATCAAGATATATGCCAAGGAGGTTTTATCATGAAGACTCAACGATTGTCTGTTCTAGTCGCATTTTTCTTTATAGTGCCTATCATCGGCTGTCAAACGCAGCAATATCGAGAACAAAATTTAGACCAATATCTACAAAAATTTATTGGCTCAAGTCGTGCGGATATTCAAAATAATTTAGATTTCAAAGCCTTGGGATATCAGACCAATAAAGAGGTTATTTCTACAGATCAAGAGCTGAGCTACACCATTCTAAGACCGATTTATATCCCTATGGCAGGCAGCAATACAAGTATTGGTGCAAATGCAATGGGTGTACCTGTCATTCGCTATGACACCACATCTACGCCAAGTTATGACATTAACTTTAACTGTAAAGTAACCTTTAATCTGAAAGATGATATTGCACAATCTATTCAATACTCAGGTAGAGCATGTTAAAAATGCGGTCTTTATTTTAAACAGATATATGAGAGTGATTTGTTTTGTTGCCTTATTAAAAAAACGATATAGAATCAAATTTTAATTTTCTAAACTAAAAATGAATACAACATTAAAATATTTAATGCTTATACTCAGCCTGAACTGTCTAGTTGCTTGTGATACAAGCACTCGAGTCAGAAATCAGCCAATCATACAACAATTAAATCCATACATAGGGAAATCACCTGCTCTGATTGAACAACAACTCGATTTACAAAATATTGGAATTAAGTTTATAAAGCAGCCAATGTTAGAAGAAAACCGTCTCACCTATACATTTCAAAGAACACTTGCCACAGCAATTCCGACTGGAATTTCTACCCCAAGTGAAAAAGGAAAAATGCTTCAAACTCAAATTGCAACGACATCAGATTCACTTAATAGCCTAATGTCGTGTCATATTATTTTTAAAATTGAAAATGGAGTTGCCCAATCCTATCAATTTAAAGGTAGAGCATGTTAATTTTTGATGTTTTAGAATAAGTCCATTTTCAATAAAAAAAACGCAGCCTAATCTAGCTGCGTTTTTTTTATAGATCTAATTAAGCAATAGCAGTAACGACAGCATCACCCATTTCAGCCGTACCCACTTTATTCATACCTTCAGACATAATATCCCCAGTACGTAAACCTTGGTCTAGAACATTGCCTACAGCATCTTCAATTGCTTTTGCCGCAGCTTCTTCACGGAAGGTATAACGCAGCATCATTGCAACAGAAAGAATCGTTGCAAGTGGATTCGCAATATTTTGACCTGCAATGTCAGGTGCAGAACCATGGCAAGGCTCATACATCCCTTTACCATTCTCATCCAAAGATGCCGATGGAAGCATACCAATAGAACCTGTCAACATCGCTGCTTCGTCAGAAAGGATATCACCAAACAAGTTACCCGTCACAATCACATCAAACTGTTTAGGTGCACGTACCAACTGCATTGCAGCATTATCTACATACATATGTGAAAGATTAATATCCGGATAATTTTCTTCTTTAAATGCAGTAACCGTCTGTTTCCAAAGTTCTGTCACTTCAAGTACATTGGCTTTATCAACTGAACAAACTTTTCCACCACGTAAACTCGCCATGTCAAAAGCAACTTTGGCAATACGTTTAATTTCAGATTCTGAATAAACATCTGTATTGAAACCTTGCTTCTCACCATTTTCAAGTACACGAATACCACGCGGCTGACCGAAGTAGATACCGCCAGTCAATTCACGAACAATCAAAATATCCAATCCTGAAACAATTTCAGGTTTTAAACTTGAAGCATCTGCCAGTTGCGGGTAAAGAATAGCAGGACGTAAATTCGCGAATAAATTCAATTCACTACGAATTTTTAATAAACCACGTTCAGGACGAATTGAGCGTTCAATCGCATCCCATTTTGGGCCGCCAACAGCGCCAAGTAGAATAGCATCTGCCTTTTTTGCTTGCTCAGCAGTAATAGCTGGATACGGTTCGCCATGGGCATCAATTGCTGAACCGCCCAATAAACCATGTTCCCAAGTAAAACCTAAATTAAATTTTTCATTGACACGTGTCAGTACTTTTTCAGCAGCAGCAACGATTTCAGGGCCAATGCCATCACCTGCCAAGATCAAAATTTGTTTAGACATTTGTATTTCCATTTATATTCAGCACATGCTGACTTTAGATTAAATTTTTTGTTCTACAAATTCGCTTACACCAGTCACCACATTGTGCGGTCGGCAGAAACGACGAATAGTACGCTTTTCTTGAAGCATATCTACACATAACGGAGTAGGTGCAGAAACGTTCAATAAACTTCCTGAACTTGGCGATCTTTGACGATACATTTTGAATGTATATTTTTGATTTGCTTTGAATTGATGAATCACATGAAACACTTCAGCATGTTGCTTGGTGATTGGATAAAAGCGAATCACCATTTCGAATTGCTGAGGAGGAATCGTCAAATACGTACCATTTTGATCTAAAGGTTCACCTGTTAATTTCAAATAACCCTTTTTAATGGCTTTACGATTTGCTCGCTGTGCATTTTCATCAACAATGCTTAAATCATTTAATCGTGCAAATTCACAATGTTCTGCGCCTGAACAATAAATACTGACTGTATTTTTTAAGTGATGCTTTTCATTAAATTGTTTAATATGCATTAAATCAATTGTTTGAGTCGATTGGCAAGCACTCAAAACTAAGCTCGATAAACCGATAATAACGCCATAGCTTAAAAACTTAGTCATTGTCCAAACCCAACCTCACTCCACTGAGTAAACATTCATTTTGTTATATTCAGTATGTTAGCAAGAGTTGGGCATTCACGCTATATTTAAAATGTTCGAACCGATTAGCCTTTAATTTCAGCAAAAACCCACGGACGTGATTGCTTGGTTTTTGCCTCGTAAGTACGGATATCATCTGCAACTTGTAAAGTTAAACCAATATCATCTAAGCCATTCAATAAACAGTGTTTACGGAATGGATCGACTTCAAATGTAAATGCTTCACCACTTGGTGTACGCACTTCCTGCGCTTCTAAGTCGATGGTTAACTGATAACCTTCGGTTGCAGCACATTCATTAAATAATTGATCGACAATTTGTTCAGATAAAATGACGGGTAACATGCCATTTTTAAAACTATTATTAAAGAAAATATCGGCATAACTTGGTGCAATCACAGTACGAAAACCATACTCTTCCAATGCCCAAGGTGCATGTTCACGGCTAGAGCCGCAACCAAAATTAGCCCGTGAAATCAATACGGTAGCCGCTTGATAACGTGATTGGTTCAATACAAAATCAGGATTTTTCGGGCGCTTGGAAATATCCTGTCCCAAATAGCCTTCGTCTAAATAACGTAATTCATCAAATAAGTTATCACCAAAACCTGTACGTTTAATCGACTTTAAAAACTGTTTTGGAATAATTAAATCTGTATCTACATTGGCACGGTCTAATGGTGCAACGATACCTTGTTCAACGGTATAAGCTTTCATGTCTTTGCTCCTGAGCCAATATTAGAATGAACGTACATCTACAAAATGACCTGCGATTGCAGCCGCAGCAGCCATTGCAGGGCTTACCAAATGCGTACGACCACCATTGCCTTGACGACCTTCAAAATTACGGTTCGAGGTCGATGCACAATGCTCACCTGGTTGTAATTTGTCTGCATTCATTGCCAAACACATCGAACAACCTGGTTCACGCCATTCAAAACCAGCTTCGATTAAAATTTTGTCTAAGCCTTCTGCTTCCGCTTGCGCTTTAACTAAACCAGAACCTGGAACAACCATTGCTTGTTTAATACTTGAAGCCACTTTTTTGCCTTTGGCAACTTCTGCCGCAGCACGAATATCTTCAATACGTGAATTGGTACATGACCCAATAAATACACGATCTAATTGAATATCAGCCAAAGCCTGACCTTCATTTAACCCCATATAAGTATACGCACGTATCCAGTCATTACGCTGCACTTCATCTTTAGCCTGTGCCAAAGTTGGAACAGCTTGTGAAACTGCAATCACCATTTCAGGAGAGGTTCCCCATGAAACCTGTGGCTCAATTTCTTCACCTTGTAATACCACAACAGTATCGAAATGCGCACTTTCATCCGAATGTAAAGTATTCCAGTATTCAACTGCTGTATCCCACTGTTCATCTTTTGGTGCATAAGGACGATCTTTGACATATTCAATCGTCTTATCATCGACAGCGACCATACCTACACGTGCACCACCTTCGATTGCCATATTGCACACAGTCATACGACCTTCAATCGACATATCACGGAACACTTGACCACCGAATTCAATCGCATGACCTGTGCCACCCGCTGTACCAATTTTACCAATGATTGCCAATACAACATCTTTAGAGGTCACGCCCTGACCCAATACACCGTCAACGCGAACCAACATATTCTTCATTTTTTTCTGAACTAAGCATTGGGTTGCCAATACATGTTCAACTTCAGAAGTACCTATACCATGCGCTAAGCAACCGAAAGCACCATGTGTTGCCGTATGTGAGTCGCCACAAACAACAGTCATACCTGGCAAAGTTAAACCCTGTTCAGGACCAACCACATGAGCAATACCTTGACGAATATCATTAATATCAAATTGAACAACATTAAAGGTTTTACAATTGTCATCTAAAGTTTGTACTTGAATACGAGACGTATCATCTTCAATTCCTGCAATCCCTTCAGAACGCTCTTTGGTCGATGTCGGAACATTATGGTCAGGTGTTGCGACGTTAGCGCTTAAACGCCAAGGTTGACGACCTGCAAGTTGTAAGCCTTCGAATGCCTGAGGAGAAGTCACTTCATGTAATAAATGACGGTCAATATAAAGTAATGCGGAGCCATCATCTCGTTGTTTTACTAGATGGTCATCCCATAATTTGTCATACAATGTTTTTGCAGATTCTGTTTTAGCTTTTTGGTTTTCGCCTGCCATGTCGATTCGCTCCACTGGACTGGGTAATTCTATCATTCACTCAATTATAACCACGTTTTCACATAAATCTAATTTATCATTTTTATTAATTCAAAAACTTTTTGGAATCTATTTGATCAAAATAAATAACCTCGTAATCACACCATAAATTATCCAACTTATCTGTTATTAAGCTAAATTAGATATTTCCAATAATATTAAAGCACTTAGATTAGTCAACAATATAAAGATATAACTTAGACAACAAAGTTATGGTCTTAACTGCATAATAAGCAAGTTTATTTTTTAAAAAAATTGGATAAATGAAATAGCAACAATCGCTATGCAATACTTAAAAAATAAAATATCGCTTTATCCAATCAACATTAATCAAAAAAACCTTTTTACATTACAATTGATAATGATTATTATTCAAATAACGAATTAAATAAGTGGTGATCTCATGGCGGGTATCCAGAATTTCTTACAAAACAATCAACGTATTTTCAAAAAAACCTTAAGTTATTACATTATGCACATCACTGTAGCGATGTTAGTTGCTTATGCAGTAACAGGTAATTTTTGGATGGCTGTGACATTAAGCTTACTTGAACCGACCGTACAAGCATTTGCATTCTTTTTCCATGAAAAGGCCTGGAATAAGCGAGATCAAAAAGCTGCTCAAAGCACTGAAATCAAAGCCTAAATCATATATTTTCCTATGCCGAAAGATGCTAATCACCACCTCCTCCACAGCTGCTACAGCTACTACAAGAAGATGAAGAGTCTGAACCTGCACTATGTGAATGGCTCGAATCACTTGATGAACTTGAACAAGAGCTAGAAGAACATGAAGATGTTGCAGAAGCCTGAGGAAGATCCGAGGTTGAGCTTATCATTTGCCTATACATCGTAATCATAAAAGGGAGACTAAAAATTAAACCTTGTTCCCAGCCAATATGAGCATCAACCTGAAAAAGCCGCGGTAAAATTTGAGTGTTTTGTGGATTCAAATGATGTAAATAACATGCGCCTTGCCAAGTATTGAGCAATTGCTCTCTTTGAGCAGCTTGTTGTGATTTAGTTGCATGTAAATCATGCGGTTTATGAATCAATTTATAGCCTAAAAAACCTTGACTCATCGACTCATAAAAGTCATCAAATTCCTCAATCAATATATGCCATAACGCATCCACTGAATGTGAAGGCATTGCATAAGCTCCCTTACGACATAAATGAAGAGCAAAATAGTCTTTAAAACCGTCTTCGATAAATGGATATGAAGATTGTCGAATATTCGGATGTCTTTGTTTAAAAGCAAGCCAAATATGATTTGGGATTTTAAAGCTCTCCAAATCTCTCATTTTTCTTAAGCGATTTAACCGAAGCTTCAACCAAATTATGCTGAGAATAGCGACGATAATGATGGGGAAATAGATATTAAAAAAATATACACAAATTAAACCTAAACCAGAAAATATCAGTATCGTGGTAAAAAATCGAAGCCAAGTTTTAGAGAAGGTATTTCTAGTATGTTGTTGAAAATAGTGAATGGTGGTGTTTGTAAGTTGATTCAAATAGCTTTCCTTTTGTTGTTTTTATGCGCTGACTATAAATGAGCTTTATTTAAATTGTATAGCTAAAAGTTGTATTAAAATTTTTCAAAAATACAAATAGAAAATATCACTAACTGCAAAATAAAAAAAATAAAAAAATTACTTTGATTTATTCTTAAAAATTCTAAATAATGAATTTAGTATAAAAAATCTTTATGGATGATTGAACAATGAATTTAGCGGCCTTCGAAGCTTTCGTAAGAGTAATGGAAACGGGATCTATTTCCATGGCAGCAGAACTCCTGTTTATTACCCAACCTGCAGTCACCAAACGAATTCATAGTTTAGAAGATTATTTTGGCGTTAAACTTTTTGAATCTGCTGGGCGTGGTATCCAAGCGACTCATGCTGCACACTCATTATTACCTAAAGTTAAAAACTGGTTAAATGAACTCGGTGATATTCACCACACACTCAGTCATGAGCAAGGTGAAGTCCGTGGTAAATTAAAAATTGGAACCAGCCATCACATTGGTTTGCACCATTTACCACAACATTTAAAAAAATACGTTCAACAATTTCCAGATGTAAAACTGGATGTGCATTTTGTCGATTCTGAACAGGCACATGAACAAGTGCTTGCAGGTGATTTAGAGTTAGCTTTTTTAACGCTTCCACCACAAGGCGATGACCGTTTAAGTTATATTACCATTTGGAATGACCCTTTGGTATTTGTTGTCGCACCATTTCATCCTCTAGCACATAAGAAAAATCTTAAACTTGAAGATTTAATTGAATATCCAAGCTTATTACCAGCGGCGCAAACCTATACCAGTCAAATCACTTTAGCTGAGTTTGAAAAACAAGGTTTAAAACCTAAAATAACGATGAGTAATAATCCTTTAGATTCAATCCGAATGTTGGTTTCGATTGGTCTTGGTTGGTCTGTTTTACCTAAAACTTTACTGAATCCAGATTTACAACAATTGAATATTGATCTTGAAATGAACCGTCAATTGGGGATGGTTTGGCACCCTGCTCGTACACAGTCGAGAGCCGTTTTAGAACTGATTGAAATGATGAGGTAACTTATTCATACACGAATTATCCCGAGTAATAATCTTTGAATTACTCGGGATCAAATCAGCCTTCTAAAAATATTCCTACACTGACAAAAGCGAGTACAATTCCTCCCTTTTCGATTGCGGTGAAACTAATTTATGATTTGGAAATGATGGCGGTAATATGCTTTTATTCTGATTCATTATTTTCCTACCTTAATTTATTATTTTTTAAGTATTTATATTGTAATAAAACAGCATAAAATACTGTTTTATTACAATCATCTAAACAAAATTCAAGACTAGCTTAAATTATAACTTTACAGAATCTTCATGCAAAGCTTCATTTAACTGATCGACCACCAAAGCCCATTCGCCATCTGATTTAATTTTTTCAGATAAAAACTGACGTTGAGATTCAGACCAAATATTGGCTTGCACAATCGTTGTATCTGCATCTAACTGATGTGTGACAATAAATTCTTGAATACCCACCTCACTAGAATCCAAACCCAATTGTTCAAATAAATTAGTCATTCTTGGACGTACGCGGCTCATTTTATTTTCTCCATCAACTTAGAATCATTGACACCAACATAGCATTTTTATCACCTAAATGAAGTACAAAACATTTATTTATCAGAATATTCAGCTATATCTGTCAGTACTAACTAAAAATCAATTCAAGTTTTAAAATGACCTATCCTAGTCAAATTTTGATGAATTTGATTATTAATTAACACCACTAAAGCATTACATAAGGCTAAGTGGCTATTTACTCACTTAAGCCTCTTCGAAACTTAATGAATTACGATCAGTCTTTGAGGAGGTATCAGACACATATAAAGTAAAACAGCGCCGGAGCGCTGTTTTTCGAAGCACTTCTCCCTATTTATATGCAAGAATTATCGTTGAAACCTTACCATCAGGAGCAGCAACTGACACCTTGAACATATCACCCACCGCACACTCTTTTAAGCGATAGCCATATAAAGTCTGTGTACTATTTTTAAATGTTGTTGGTGTTAATAGGTTAAAAACACTTGCTACTGGAGAGCTTCCTTGCACTAGTTCAGCTGAACAGGACAAATTATTGTCTTTGGTATTATCTTCAGGTGTAACACTTACAGTAGAACCTGTCGGCATAGGAACACTTTGCATACTGTTCGCATATAAATTAAAAGACAATGAGCTACCGCTAGCAGTCACATTTGTAAATGTTGCTGTATTTTCTGAAAATGCAAATAGTAACTGCTGACGGAGAACAGCACTTAAACCACTATTACATGTACCTGCAATATTTGGTTGATCTATTGTAGAAAGACCACATAATGCGTTTCCAAAACTACGTTTATAAATATATTCACCAAAATTTGCATCATATTGATTATTTTCATTATCATCACGAAAGAAATCACCAATATTCGTATTTTCTTCTACTAATTTTCCAGTACTATCATTTACCAATTTAGCAAATGGTTCACCTTCATCATAAAGATTATTACCATTCTTATCAATGTACTGCTTCTCCCCTTCAACATAAGCTAAAACAGTAACTCGATTATCTAAAGGTCGAGGATCTTGCACTGATAATGTTACTGAACATCGTCCATCTGTAGTAGAACAATTAGGGGTAACAACACCGCCCTCACTAATAAAACTAACAACTGTACCATTTGGTACAGGATTGCCAGTACGATCCCTCAGCATCACATTGATCGTTGCACTATCACCATCAACCTTGTTCTGCAAAGCATTTTTGCTAACAGATAAACTGAAACCGTCTTGAGTTACTCTACCTGTAGAAACTGCTACATTTTTAGATAAAGCGGAGACTGTATTATTCGATGCCAGTGTTGCTTTTATTTCCACAGGCCCAGGTTTATCTCCTGGATATAAAGTTACAACAACTTTACCATTTGGATCACTTTTTACAGTTTTAATCGTACGATTACCTAAAGAGATAAAACTTAAATCTTCTGGAGCACGAACCAACTCAATATTCACATCTTTATTCGCGGCTGGTGTGCCGTTAGCGTACAAAGTAAATTCAATTTGACCTGATGCAGCAGAACCACTATTTTTTATACCTAAATTTACAGCATTAGTCGTTGTATAAACTAAAGAATTTGCTTCGATAGCGGCTATATTTACTTCAACTCTTGATTCAGGAATATTTGAACCAGAAGCTCTAATTGTATGTTTACCCTCACATAACTTCCCATCAGTCCCAATCGCTTTATAAGAAGTCGTGACATCACCTTGATTTGAAGAAGCAACAATTGCTGGTTCAAAGGTCCCGCATGATGCACTAAAATTCACAGTAACGTTATTTTGATTAACTTTTGTATTTGCATCTTGTGTTTTTAATGTAATATTCGTTGATGCTCCTGATTCTAAATCAGCCGTTGCTGCCACCATCCCAAATAAAATAATATTTGCTGCTTGTAAAGTAAAACTATAAGGACTGGTTGTCGCAGAAGTTCCATTATAATTAGCAGTAGCAGAAATCTGATATGCACCAGTTGTATTTATATCCTGAGGTTTAATTGAAATGCTTGCTTCACCATCAGCATTGGTAAGTACTGCACCATTTGTTGTACCAAAGATTACCCCTTCCCCACTAAAGGTAACAATCGCACCACTAATACCTTTGCCAGCCTGATCTGTTACTTTTACTTTTGCTGTTGCACCTGCTGCAGTAACAGAATTTGTAGTCGTGTTATTTAAATCATATAAAGTAATAGTTGTTATATTTACAGCTTCAACTGTAGTTCCACCATTACCATTTCCATTACTATTTCCGTTATCATTTTTGTCATAATAACCGCCCCCACCACCACAACTTGCTAACAAAATTGAAATTGCAATAGCACTTAATTTTCCAGTAAATTTTCTAGTATCCATAATTTTACTCAACGTAAGACCCCAAAGTTGTTGTAGATTATTTTGAGTGCTATGTAACCATAGTTATTCATATGTGTAAATATGCTATTTTAAAATGTTTTTTAATGTAATTTTTATTATTCAAAGTCAGGTTAATATTATGTACGACATTATTATCATTGGCGCTGGAACGGCAGGAATAAGTGCCTATAAAGAAGCCATCAAACATACTAACAATATCCTGATCATTAATAGTGGTGCATGGGATACTACATGTGCACGTGTTGGATGTATGCCAAGTAAAATACTTATTTCTACAGCCAACAGAATGTATGATATTCAACATTCAGATGAAGTTGCTTTAAATACCAAAGCAGAGATTGATACATCACAAGTTATGCCATACTTAAGAAAACTTCGTGATCGCTTTACTCAAGCTACACTCAAAGATGTTGAAAGTTGGAATTCTTCACACAAAATTTCAGGCTTAGCCAAATTTATCAATAACAATACCGTTAAAGTAAATGATCAATTGTACTCTGCAAAATCATTTATTATCGCTGTAGGCTCTACCCCCAATTATGAATCTGCGTGGAAACAAGAAATTGGTCATAAACTTATAACGTCGGATGAAATATTTGAATTACCAACCCTACCAGAATCCATAGCCGTTATAGGAAGTGGGGTTATTGCTATCGAATTAGCACAAGCTCTACAACGATTAGGCGTAAAAACAACAGTATTTGCTAGAAGTAAAAAAGTAGGTGCGCTTAGCAGCCCACAATTACAGAAATTAGCACAAGTAGAAATTTCAAAAGAGTTAGATATCAAATTTGAAATACTGCCAGAATCCATTCAGAATACAATGAACGGTGTGAATATCAATTTTATTGAAGACAATGAATTAAGACAGATAAATGTGGAATTTATTTTAAGTGCTACGGGTCGTCAAAGTAATATAACATCATTAAATTTAGAAAAAATCGATCCATTATTTTCAGATTTGAAAAAATTGCCTGTTGATAATAGAACTAAACAACTTGCAAACTTTCCAATATTTATTATTGGGGATGCTTTTACTCAAACGCCACTTCAACACGAAGCTGCTAATGAAGGAAAGTTAGTGGTTTCCAGTTGTCTAAATTTTCCTGAAACGACTTATCTAAATAATCTAACAACACTTGCAATCGTATTCAGTGATCCTGAAATGGCAACAATTGGTCAGAGTTATTCAGGCCTGACTAAATTAAATACCGAATTTATAATAGGCTATTCATCTTTTGAAAAACAAGGACGTGCATTGGTTTTAGGTAAGAATAAAGGTGCTGCTGAAATTTATGTTGATAAAAAAACAAGAAAAATACTGGGTGCTGAATTATTTATGCACTCAGCAGAACATATAGCGCATTTACTTGCCTGGATGATTTCTGAAGAAAAAACGATTGATGAGATTTTAGAAAAACCGTTTTACCACCCGACATTAGAAGAAGGCTTAAGAACAGCTTTAAAATATGCCCGCAGGCAACTTGATGTTAATTGATTTAAATCCGCCTCTGGGTGTTTTATAGGCTTTTTTGATTAAATTTCATTCATTTCACGTATTATTTTGTTATTTTATAAAATATTATGCGCAATAAAAAACACCCCCTCTGCGTTAGCGGAGGGGGTGTTTAAATTTAAAAGCTGGCGATGACTTAC
>NZ_JBIMDK010000013.1:0-97277 GCF_048552595.1 Acinetobacter psychrotolerans
AAAGTTAAGATGATGGTATGACAATTTTATATACTCCATAAACCCTTTAAATTAATTAGGTGGTTTATGTCGCACTTCAAGTTTTACTCTGCCAGGTTTCAAATAAACTGAATATTCCTAATAAAACTGTTCAAAACTTTATCGCTGCAAATTTAGTCATTCAAAATGCAGAATTAATTTCTGCAAAAGACTGTCAGTTTGATAAAACACCTGAAACCAATACTCATACTGAAAACAAAGGTTTTTTAAAAAGTTTTTTCGGTAAATTAAAAAACAAATTCAATTTTTAAAATGAGGCTCATAGATGATTATTCAAAAGTATAAAATTGTATTTGCTGGTTCTATGGGAGCAGGAAAAACTGAAGCAATTAAATCATTATCAGAAGTTCCTGTTCTTGCAACAGAAGCTTTTAATACAGATGATTTGAGTCACAAAAAGCTCAATACCACAGTTGGCATTGATTACGGTGAAGTCACATTAGATGATGGCAGTAAAATTGGATTATATGGCACACCTGGTCAAGGTCGGTTTGATTTTATGTGGGGGGTCATTTGCAAAGGTGCAATTGGTACAATTTTATTAATTGATCATAGTTTAAAAATGCCACTAGAAGAACTCGATTACTACCTCAATATTTTTAAACAGTATGGTGAAAATATAGTGATTGGCATCACTCATATTGATGATGATATGAATAAATCAACGCACCAATACCGCCAATGGTTGATGGATCGGAATTTAAGCTTCCCTGTATTTTTTATTGATGCTCGTAAAAAATCTGATGTTTTATTGTTGTTAGAAACACTCATTACATCATTAGAAGTTAAATATTTATAAGCCAATTTAACTTCGTTAAAACACTCAATCTTATGATCATTTTTGAAAATAAAGCATGAGATGTTTCATTGATCTCAAGCATGATCGAGAATTTATTTAAAAGATATTTCGTGAGGAAAGTTTAGAGTAAGTCTTGTTATTTTAATGATCAAATATTTTAGTTTTTATTCTGCTCATCTAGAGCCTGATTTAAAATCTTTTAGGGTGTCAGGGAAAACATCTGTTGGTTTACTTCAACTATTAAAACTTTGTAAGTTCTAACCCTATTGCCTATAAACTTTTGGTTTATAGCGTCCTAAGCCGAATCGAGACCTTTTGGGTAAGTACTACACTCACGTTATACGCAACTGGCAGCAAGCTACTCTCTTCGATCCCATCACACCCTTGAAATATACTTTAACCAATATGCTTCGGAATTATTTCCCTAAGATGCACTCATTTCGAGTATTTTTAGAAAAATTTTCCCTGTAATGCAAAAAAATCAGAATTTTTTATCTTTATAGCCTAAATTCCGCTTTTTTATTTCATAAAACATGATGAAAATGAAAAATATTGACTCTTTCCACATAAATAATGACCAATAGGATAAACAGTCTCTTTCAGCGCATTTATGATGCTTCTTGAACGGCTTTAACTCGACTATTCATATAAATTTTTTCTAATGTTGCAATATTTTGGCTTAAAAAAGCATTGAGACTATCATTTACTTGCTCCAGTGTTCCCTGCTTAATCAAAAATATTTCTTTATTTTTCCGAGTGATTAGCCCAAATAATTCACGTTGCGGAATAATCAATTGAATATTACTTTCGATCTTAAATTCAAATTGTTCAGACTGTGAAAAAGCATTCAAAGTTATACTGATATATTGCTTAGATGCTAAATGAATCACTTTAAAAATCGCATTTTTACCATTCAATTGCAGTTGCAACACTCGAAGTCGTCGCCAACTTATTGCGGCATAACGCTCGATCACATATTGATGATCTACATTGTGAATAAGATCATTTGTATCTGTTTCTCTATGATTGGGCGATTGAATTTCTAGATCAAATGTACTCATTATTTAGGAACTCATTTCCTTATGGAATTTTTATAGTTTAGCAATATTATGCATAATTAACATAAACTTGGATCAAGAACTTATGACTGATGAATTGATTTTTAAACGACATTTCATAAATTAATATCAAATAATGATATTTTTATTTATTTTGAATATATTTAAACCATTCACATGAATTGGATTGCATCCGCACAGTAAAGCTTTTATACAAACCAACGATGCAATCCATTTGCAACGGTTTATACCAAACGCTGTTCTTGTAACATTTTCTTATGAACTAATTGTTTATATTGATCCGTCATACTTTCAATCTGTCCATTTAAAAATAAGCCCAATTGCTCAGATACTTGATTTTGATTCAAATTTTTATACACCACATCGTATTTCTTTTTTCGAGTAATAAAGCCTAGAAATTCTTTATTTTCAATCACCAATTGAATATTACTGTCAATTTGGAAAACTGGATCAGCTTTGGTCGATTGCGTATTCAATTGAATATGTAAATACTGCTGAGTATCTGTATCCACTACAGCAAATGAGGTTTCAGTATTTTGTAATTGGATCTGAGTCAAAAAAATACGACGCCAATTGATATTGTAAAATGCTGCCTGAATTTGATTAATGTCACCCGTTTCAAATGATTTTGTATTCGATGATTCATTTTGCATAGGTAAACTAATTTCAACTTCAAATATTTTCATGATTACACCCATCCTTGAGTTTTTAATATTATGAATTATTAATAACACTTATCCCCTTGTTTTAAAATAATTATTATTGTTAAACCATTAAAACTTATCGCTTATTTTAGAAACAGATTCACATTTATCCATGTAAATTTTGATGAAGTTTTAATTAATTTTTACATTATTTTGAGATTTAAACAGCGACAAAAACAAATAAGCACTCAAGGCAATATTAATTCATCAAAATCTTTGATTTCAGTTAGATACATCGGTGCTCGATTGAACTTACTCCATAATTCTTTAAATACAGGGTCACCTTCTGGATCTTTGTTGATATTATCCCGAACCAATTTTTTGCCTGTTAAAAAGTTCATACTGGTTTCACTCTCTACATAAGGGCCATGATTACTTGAATCATCGTATCCGATTAAACGTAGATCCTCAGCTTCTAATCTAAATGCGTAATCCCAAAAACCATAGCGACCATGCCCATAATGAACATGCAGTACATTTTTCTCAATGTTAATCCATAATTCTGGTGCATAGTACACACCACCTTCCTCATTTTCCGAGCTAAAACAAGTAAGATTTTGCACAACTTTTTTATATGTACCTTTTTGATTCAATAGCACAATAATGCCACGGCGGTTCCGATCTAGTTTTCCACGATACTCATGATCGACCCATTGGCTAGGGTCTGTCGCTTTGACAATCAGCACTAAATCATTAATCCCATCTTTATTTAAATCACCCTCTATTGCTTCGAATAAATTGTATTTGGTAGGAATATAAGCCTTATATTTCACTTTGTCTTTTTGTAGCTTAATTTCTTCTGCTGTTGGCTGTTCTGTTTCGGCAAAACTCATTTGAGATACAGTGATTGTTGCTGATAGAGTAATAAGTATAAGAAGAGTGTTAAATTTCATCATCTTTCCTGATTTTTAAATTTTTAGACCATTTTATCTGCACGATTTTAATAAACACTGTTTCAATAGAAACTCTTGGAGATTTTATTGAGTATCAATGATCGATTCTTGCAGTTCATGAATAAATCTCAGCATCATAAATTTATATAGAAAACTGGCTTAATTTGTATAGTTAAAAGTGTCATCTAAACCAATCCAATTAACAAGATAAGTCTTTTATTCGATGATAAAAAAGACTGAGAATAGCAAAATAAAAGTTGTGAATTTGACTACCAAACAATCATAGCCAATGTTCTTTATTTGGCCATGATCACCTGAAATATTAAAGATTTTTAAAAGTTAGGATTAAATGATTCAATCCTTTTGAATGAATATTTTATAAAGCATTGAATGCAATTTCTTGTCGTTTTCGCTTAATCCATCTAACGGCTAAAAAGATAAATATAACCACCAATATCGCAACCAAAACAGGTAACAGCATTGCCATGATTGAGACAATCACAGCACCAATCCATTCAACGGTTGAAACTACTGGATTAGCAATTCCGCCAGTCGTTGCTGTAGATACACCACGTACTGCAACCGTGCTCATTTGTACAGCTGTTGCTGTACCACCACCAATAATAATCGCGGCTGCCCAACTGGCAAACTGTGACATTTCGCCAGTGCTGACTGCCATTGTCGTGAGTGTGCCTGCAATCATTGCCGCAGGTGTTGCAACTGTATCTAGAACATTGTCCACCCATGGAATGTAATAAGCTGCAATCTCACAGACAGTTGCTAAGCCCAATGCCACACAAACCGATGGTATCGCTAACCATTCAAAACCTTTCATTGGTTCAAACCAACCCATTAATGCTGCAACACTCATGACTAATAATGGTACAAATACACGAAAACCACAGGCAGCACTTAAGCCGATACCAATACATAGTCCTAATATTGTTTCTATCATTATTTCCCTGCCTCTTCTCTTTATAGTTTTATTGGATTTCTTTCATTGGCTGCTTTTCTTTCTCTTTTAGGTGAAGTATTTAAGAGCATGTAAATCTAGCTGAAAGAATTCTATTCCCTATAAATTAACAAAAAGCCCTATCGAGTGATAGGGCTTTATTTTAAACAGCAGGTAACTGTTTAAGTGATTTGCTTAGGCAATTTTATTTTTTAAATTGATTGCCAAGGCACTTGGTACACGGGGGTAAACGATCTGTACCAATTTCTAAGTAGGTGCGATGTCCGCAGTTGACACAAAAATAGAAGCCTGTTCCGGGTTGTTGACCAGCAGTAACCATTTTTGTTCTCCATAGGTTTTTAGAAATGGTGAATAAAGTATAGACACTTTTTTAGCTTTGTCTATTGGTTATTTTAAATAAAAATGGTGTCATTTTTGCAAGAAATAATAAAAAATTTCACCACACATACATTTATTTTGTGACTCAGTTTTATATTTTTTCCGTTTAAAATGTCAAAAATGAATCGAATTAACGATGTATCATGTTTGCTTAATGTCGTCATTGAACTCTTTAGCATGATTTCATTACCAAACATGATTTCTTGTTTCTTAAGTGTTTTATGTACTTGTAGATGAAATCAATTTCATATTTACTTCACTAACAATCAGAAAATATTTGTCTTATGAAAATAAAATACATTTTACTCTTGGTATTGATCACGTTGACTTGTAGCTCATGTAAGCTCTTGAAAACTCATGTGGTAAAGTTGACTTCTTCTGCTGAAATACAAAATGATGCTGTTTTATTAAAAACGACCAAGGGTTATGTCTATTTGACCACTAAAAAAATGACTGAACCACAAAAACTAATTTTAAGCAGTCTGCTCCCTTTTCAGTGTTTAGAAATTAAAACACCTGAGCAATTTGATATGCAAAATCGGAAAGTATATTTTGATGATTTTAAAATTAAAAGTCTTCCAACGAGTCATCCTGATTGTCGTAAGGTTAAAATCACGACACGCGTTAGCATTAATTAATATTCGATGGGTTTATCTAAGTAATTATTAGCAATATACATATTGTGAAATATGGCATGAACTGCACCGCTTATAGCGATATAGCATTTTTTCTTCGGCTTTTTGTTTGGGGATTTTTTGGGCATGAGTTTCTTAATAAATATTTAATTTCTATAACGCTCTTCTTTATAAGGTGAAATACCAAAAATTTTGATATTTTAATAAATCAAACAAACTTTTTCAGGCTCCATCGTAAAGCTAATGAAGCTAAGTAAATGCTTTTGTAAATATACTATTCATTCGCAATACTTGCAGAAGCCTTAGGAATAGCATTCACATCAATCATCTTTAAATTTTTTAGACCGCTTTCATTTGTGAGTTTTATAAAACCTTCCCATCTTTTATCACTTATTTCCATATTATGAATAACTAAATAAATACCTTTTAAAGACTTTTCTGCTTTTAAATAGATTGGTAATTGTGATGTAAATCCTTTCGCTAATTTACTATTAGACGTCAACTTAACTTCAACAAGCACCTTATTATCAGACCCGCTACTAAATTTAAAATCTACAGGACCTCTACCTGCATCTGATTCAGGACTTAAATCAATTTTATTAGCCCTGCAATAACTATTAGCTATACCAAAAAATAAAAGTTGAGCAGCAGACTCATGTTTTCTTTTTCCATCTTTATCATATAACAATGTGCATAATTGATTATCTTCAACTAAGACTTTGAAATGTTTACAGATCTCCTCTACTAACACATATACTTCATCTAACGAAGGATTATTAGTTAATTTTAAATTTAATGGATATGTTTTCGCTATAGTTTTCGTTGCTTGATACCATATCGTTTCTCCAGTTGGATCATCTGAAAAATCATAATATTCAAGTGGTGCAGATTTGTAAGCGGCTAGAACTTCTTTCAAGAATTCAGGATCATCTATTATAGCTTTACGAATATGCCCTTTTTGTTCCTGAATCGTTATTTTCTTAAATGAACCTTCTATTACTGAGTTTAAATATTTTCTCAACTCTTCATTATGCTTACAAATCCAATCAATATCCATAAAACTATCTGCAATTGGTAAATCTCTCAAAAATTCTTTTGGGACAAGAATTATTGATTTACCATTTATTTTATTTTCAGGTAAATCTGCCTTAGGATAATTTTTTGAGAAAGATAATTTAGTAAGTGACACTGTAAAGTGGGAACAAAGTCTTTGTGTATAAGCAATTAATTCCTCAATCAGAATATTTGAAATTAAATCACTAATTAAATCTGGACCAATCCCATCTTGAAAACCACCTATCAACTCAAATATTGTAGGATCGTCAGTGCCAGCTTCTAATATTAGTTTTAGATTTCTTAAAATTTCTATTTTTTTATCTTTCCAATTCCACCTCCTCCTTCATTATCCTTTCCGTAACCAATTGAAAGTCCATTAATCTCACTAGACTTAAATTGTTCAACAGCTCTATTCCAAAATAAATCATTTTCTAATTTACTTGCTTTTAATAATCTCAAAATTCTTTCAAAGTATTTTTCAATTTTATTTGATGCACTTTTAAATTCAGGAATTTTTGTATTTTTAACTAATAAAGGGTCTATAAACAATCTTGTATCAATACCCAAAATTGGATCTAAAGCCCCTAATGAATCATAAACACTAAAATCAATATTATATGAATCTGAAAAACTAATTGTCATTTTACTTACCAATAAAAACCCCACTTAACAGTAGGGTCTTTTTAAAACAATATCAATAACTTTCAGCTAAAGTATTAAGCCACATTCCCTTCCAAGAAATCCTGTGCAAAGCGTTGCAACACACCACCCGCTTCATACACATGCACTTCTTCTTCGGTATCTAAACGACACGTTACAGCAACTTCAACAATTTCACTCTTACCGTCTTCAGTCGCACGCTCAATCACTAAAGTTAAAGTCGAACGCGGTGCAATATTACCAATCACACTATACAACTCAGTACCATCTAACTTCAAAGTTTTACGGTCAACGCCTGCTTTAAACTCAAGCGGTAACACGCCCATACCCACCAAGTTCGTACGGTGAATACGCTCAAAACCTTCCGCAACAATCACTTCAACACCTGCAAGACGCACACCTTTGGCAGCCCAATCACGGCTCGAACCCTGACCGTAATCTTTACCTGCGATGATAATCAGCGGTTGTTTACGATTCATATAAGTTTCAATCGCTTCCCACATACGCATTACTTCGCCTTCAGGCTCAACACGTGCTTTAGAACCTTGCTTGATCGTACCGTCAGCACGAACCACCATTTCATTGAACAGTTTAGGATTCGCAAATGTTGCACGTTGAGTAGTCAAATGATCGCCACGGTGCGTTGCATAAGAGTTAAAGTCTTCCTCGGGTACGCCCATTTTTTTCAAATATTCACCTGATGCACTGTCCAATACAATTGCATTTGATGGAGACAAATGGTCCGTGGTGATATTGTCACCCAAAATTGCAAGTGGACGCATATTTGCCAAAGTACGTGGAGCTGCCAAAGCACCTTCCCAATACGGCGGACGGCGGATATAGGTACTTTGCGGACGCCAGTTGTACAACGGACTTTCAGATTTCGCATTCACACCCAAATCAAACATTGGAATATAAATCTTTTTGAATTGTTCAGGCTTAACTGCAACTTTCACCAAAGCATCAATTTCTTCATCCGACGGCCAGATGTCTTTTAAGTAAATTGGATTGCCATCTTTGTCGTTACCCAATGCATCCGTTTCGATGTCAAAACGAATGGTTCCTGCAATCGCATAAGCCACCACTAACGGTGGAGAAGCCAAGAATGCTTGTTTTGCATAAGGATGGATACGACCATCGAAATTACGGTTACCCGAAAGTACCGCAGTTGCATACAAGTCACGTTCGATAATTTCTTCTTGGATTTTTGGATCCAACGCACCCGACATACCGTTACACGTTGTACATGCATACCCTACGATACCAAAGCCCAATTTTTCTAAATCCGTTAGAACACCTGCTTCTTCAAGATATAAAGCAGCGGCTTTAGAACCCGGTGCAAAAGATGATTTCACCCACGGTTTGCGAATTAAACCTAACTCATTCGCTTTACGAGCAAGCAAACCTGCTGCAACGGTATTACGTGGGTTAGAAGTATTAGTACATGATGTAATTGCGGCAATAATCACCGCACCATCAGGAATTAAACCTTCCGCTTCTTGCGCACGAGCAGCATCTAAATTACCTGCAATACCTTTTGCTTTTAAGTCAGCAGTCGATACACGTGCATGTGGGTTCGAAGGTCCTGCGATGTTACGAGTTACTGTTGAAAGATCGAAACGTAATACACGAGGATATTCCGCAGCTTTCATATCGCTTGCCCAAAGACCGATTTCTTTGGCATAAGTATCTACAAGCTTGATTTGATCTGCTTCACGACCTGTTAGAGTCAGATAATCAATGGTGTTTTGGTCGATGTAGAACATTGCCGCAGTTGCGCCATATTCAGGGGTCATGTTAGAAATCGTCGCACGATCGCCCACAGACATACTATCTGCGCCTTCACCAAAGAATTCTAAATACGCACCGACTACACGTTCTTTACGTAGGAATTCAGTTAATGCCAAAACGATATCTGTAGCGGTAATACCTGCTTGTCGCTGACCAACAAACTCCACACCAATGATGTCTGGAAGACGCATCCAAGACGCACGACCTAACATCACATTTTCAGCTTCTAAACCACCAACACCAATCGAGATCACGCCCAAAGCATCGGTATGTGGTGTATGTGAATCTGTACCTACGCACGTATCTGGATACGCCACGCCACCACGGTTTTGAATCACTGGAGACATTTTTTCCAAGTTGATTTGATGCATGATGCCATTGCCCGCAGGAATTACATCAACATTTTCAAACGCTGTTTTTGTCCACTCAATGAAGTGAAAACGGTCTTCGTTACGACGGTCTTCAATGGCACGGTTCTTTTCAAAAGCATCTGGGTCGAAACCACCGAATTCCACTGCAAGTGAATGGTCGACAATCAGCTGTGTAGGAACAACTGGATTGACTTTAGATGGGTCACCACCCTGCTCTGCAATCGCATCACGCAGACCTGCAAGGTCAACAAGCGCTGTTTGTCCAAGAATGTCATGGCACACTACACGAGCTGGATACCATGGGAAATCGTGGTCTTGTTTGCGGTTAATCAATTCTTTTAAAGACTGTTCAAGAATGGCTGGGTCGCATTTACGAACCAATTGTTCAGCCAATACTTTTGATGTATATGGAAGTTTTGCATATGCGCCTGGCTGGACATCTTCTATGGCTTGACGCACATCGAAGTATTCGAGCTGGGTTCCTTGCAGGGGTTTACGATAGTTGTTATTCATTGGGTATGTGCCTCTTGCATCATTGTGTACTGCATGTTTATGCTTGGAATAGTACACTGCCGAAAAGCTATTTCCCAAATCTCTTATATTTCATATGGTTAAGTATAAAAATAGGGGTTTTAGCAACATTTAGTAACAACTTCTACAAGTTATTTTCCTGAATTGAGCTTTTTTTAGAAAAATAGCGGAAAATAGCTTTAATTCTTTAGTATTAGATTTGACACAAGTGAGTTATTTATGAGCGACTTAGCATTCTCCTCATTCACATTAATCGGTGTGGATGCCATTAAATTTCTACAAGGTCAAGTAACTGTTAATGTTGAAGCTTTGGCTGAAAATGTTACTCAATACACAGCTATTTGTGATTTAAAGGGACGCATCCATTTTGGTTTATGGTTAAAAAAACTGAATCCTGAACATTTGGAAATAGTGACCACACAAGACCAAGCGGAAGAATTTGCCAAACATATTAAAAAATATGGTGCATTTTCTAGAATGAAGCTTGAAGAAACCGGAGCAGTTTCCCCTATAACAAATGCGCTTACTACTGACTTTTCTGCCAAAAGCACAGATATTTCCGCTTGGGAAATTACTGCGATTCGAACGGGTCAAGCTTATATTAATCAAGCGATTGAAGGTGTATTCCAACCTCAGGAATTACGTCTGCATCAACGTGGTGCTATCAATTATGACAAGGGTTGTTATTTGGGGCAGGAAGTCATTGCTCGTCTTTGGTTTAAGGCAAAACCGAAAGCTTGGTTACATGCAATTCAAGGTTCAGGTGCTGCGCCTGCACAAGCCGAACAATTGAATAAAGGTGTTCAGGTGGTGAATAGTACAGCGATTGAAAATGGTTATTTAGCTTTAGTCGTCGCTCGCCCAGAAGCTTTAGAAGAGTTAGAAGTGACTGTTTTAGTATTGCCTGAAAGCTTAAGTGGTGATGTGGCGAGACCGCAGTAACTGTTTAACTTATTTATGAATTGTTGTTATATTAGCTCACAATAGTGAGCTTTATAACGAATAAATCATGGCAGAACCAATAACATTATTACTACTTAGACCAATTTTCACTGAAATCGCGAAAAATTTAAATTCTTTACTTACAGCTGAATTTTCTAAACGCTTTAAATCAAAAAATTTTTCAATAAACAATCAACAACTTGTAGACTCTATTGAAAAAATAGGCTCTGTAAAAACACTTTTTACAGGAGCAGATAAACCTGTAGACATTAATAGTTTTTTCTACCTTCCATGGGTTACTACTAAAGATGGTATAAAAAAAATAAAATCATTAAATGAAATTCCAACTGATCACAGTATTTTATTAGAAGCTACTGTTGGACAAGGAAAATCTATTTTTATGAGATATTTAGCCTTAAAAGAACCTGAATGTAATCAACGTATTCCCATTTTTATAGAATTAAAAAACATTTCAAAAGAGAAAAATTTAAATCAACTAATTAAAGAGAAAATTTCATCTTGGGCATCTTGTATTACTGATGAGCAAATTAAATATATATTACAATCAGGTCAAGTATCCTTATTTTTAGATGCTTTTGATGAGATTAGCAAAGATTATATACTCGACACTTTCTCCACTATTGAAAATTTCTCATTAGATTATAAAGAATTAAAAGTTATTGTAAGCAGTAGACCAGATCATGATATTAAATTTTCTAATTACTTTGAATCATTTAGTGTAAATCCATATGATGAGAGTGATCAAAAAGAACTAATTAATATTCTAGTTCCTGACTTTGATAATAGAAAAATTCTTATTAGCTCAATAGAAAATAGTACCCCTGAAATAAAAAAAATTCTAACTACCCCTTTAATGATCGGTTTATATATAAAAAAATTTAATAATGATTTTACACCTCCTGAAAATATTACGAGTTTTTATAAAAACCTTTTTGAGGTTGTTGCAGTAACTCATGACAGAACAAAAGGTGGTTTTATAAGAAAAAGCTTATCTGAGCTTTCTCAAGAAAAATTAGAAAAAATTTTTGAACGATTTTGTTTTGAATGTTACAGAATTGATAAAACATCATTTGATCGCGTTGAAATAACTAAAATATTGAATGTCTGCCTTAATAAGCTTGAAATTAAAGAGTGTTCAGCTCAACAAGTTTTGAACGACTTTTGCAATTATCTTTGTTTGATTATTAAAGATGGTACAAACCACACATTCATTCATAGAAGTATTTTTGAATTTTATGTAGCTTTTTTTGCAAGTAATTTAAGTGAAAATAATGCAAAAAAATTAACTCCAACCTTAAAGAATATGAACATTTTGAAATTTCTTAAATCTCTAAACAGTTATTATTTTAATAAATATTATTTAAAAGAAGAAATAGAAAAATACTTAACCTTTCTAGATATAGATATAGATATAATAGATATTAAAAAAAATATTGTACCATTGAAAATTGCTAATCTTTTTCAAATTTGCGAGCAAGATAATAATAATATTCTTTTATTACGTAGAGAAATCTTTGATTTAATTAATCAATACCCTTACTCATATCACACATATATATATGAAATTATAGATAAAGTCATCTACCAACGCAGCCGATGGGTAAAAAAGTGGGAGATTGAGGAAGTTAATATGGAATATTCAATTCAAGAAATTGAAACCATCAATTTAATTGAAGAAATACAAGATAATATACAAATACAAAACATGTGGGGGAATTTTATAAATATCTATTATGGACTTATTCAATTAATAAAACATAAGGAAAATGAGATTTCGAATGATGATTTTGATGATTTGTAAATTTTTTCATCTACAAAGAGTCAAAGTTTAAGCTTTGACTTTTTTATTCTCTCCGTCTCACATAATAAATTACACCTACCCGATCATCTGAAAAATAAAATGAATTTTCATCAATACGGTAAATATCTACAGGGCGACCATTCACTGTTTTCCCCACTAAAAACCCATCCATAAAGGTTTCAAGTTTTTGACCTTTACGCATAATGACAATTTTGTAACCATGACCAATCACTACATCAGTTGAACCATGTAAAGCGACTAAAAAAGAATTTTTGATGATGTCATCTGTATTGGGATGATCAAAATAATCGAAACCAAGTGCCGATGAATGTGCAGGGAAATAGGCGTAAGGAGGAAATACATTTTTACAACCTGACGGACGTTTGAATTTTGGGTCTGCAACAATTTTTCCATTCGACGAATAGCATGAAGCCCAACCATAATCAGCATCACGTTTGAGCGCATAAAACGTTTCATCAGGCTTATTTTTACCTAAATGGTCTGCACCTTGATTGGTAGCAAATAAAAATTTACCTATCCATTTCAAACCAACAGCATTACGTAAGCCTGTTGCATAAATCTTTTGCTCCGAGCCGTCAGGATTCATTTCTAAAACGGTCGCTCGAACTTTTTCCTTCTCAACACAAGCATTACAACTTGAGCCAACGGAGACATAAATTTTCCCGTTCCCACCGACTGCGATTGTCCGTGTTAGATGCCAACCACCATACTTATAGCTTAAACCGTAATCTGGAAAAGTCGCTAAAACTTCGGATTTAGCGGTTGATTTTGTTTCGCCTTTTGTAAATTTTCGTCGGGTCAATTGATTGGTTTCCGCTAAATACAACCAATCTTGTCCTGAAGAATCTGTATAAAATTGAACTGAATTTGGGTTCTTTAAACCCGTCATATAAGGAATAATTTTGCCGAATTTTCCCGTTTCAGGGTTCCATTCATCCAAAATATAAACGATGCCTTTTTTATTATCAGTCAAATCGTGCATATCTGTTACAAACATTCTGCCATCAGGAGCTTTGCTAAAAAAACGAACTCGCTTTAAGCCCTCAGCCGCTGGAATAATTTCGTAATTTGCTGGAAGATTTAAAGAAAAGCGCTTCCCATTTTTTAACTTAACCTGCTGAGGCACAAGATTTGGCTGTTGAGCTAAAATCCCCATTGAACAAACTAAACTTATGAATAAGATTGACAGTACTTTCATCATAGATACGTCTCGATTAATCTTAGGAAAAACAGCCTTCTTTTTTATATTATATAACTTGAAGCACGAGTATATAGTCAAATAATTTTGCTAGAAAAATACAAAGACCATCTAGATACAAGCCATTATTTTATATTGTTTTTAGCCAGAAAGTATCGTTGTAGTGGATTAATGCATTCACTCTCGTTTTATGGCACACACGAAGCATCAAAAAACCGAACTTAAAAAAAAATAATAACATACAAAAAATATTACTTTAGAAAGCCCTAACCACCATTAATACATCGGTAGAGGGCTCATCCAAGTGCTTAAAGTATTTTTATAACCCAGTTGAACAGTTCACTAATTTTTAATAGATATCAAAACCCATGAAATAATTTATTCATGTCTTTACACAAATAATCTTTAAAGTGAAATGCACGAGCATGTTTGGCATCAAATTTTGTGATTAAATCACCATTTTGGAAGATATAAACACGGTCTTCCTTACTCACTAAAAATTCGCCGCCCAATTTTATCAATAAAGCATCAATTTTATCTTCATCTGCAATACTGTCATCTTGGCTGACTTTGTCATAATTACGCCTAATGCCTTTAATAAACATCGTCTACTCACACGTTCTATTTAGCCAGAATTATACCCTTTTAATTACCGTTTAAATGGCCCTAAATAAACATTATCAAAATCATTCGGCTTGTTTACCCAGATAAATACTTATAAAATAGCCCAATCATGTGTTATCGCGGCTGCTGAACCCGATCAACTCATGAGTTTTATCTATGGACATTACACAACAATATTATTTTGAAAATGAATTAAACCGCAATCGCGCTTGGAGACGTAAGGTAAATTATTTACACCGTGGTCGAGATTGCAGAAATACATCAACCCTTTGGAAACCAGAAAAAGACTGGAAATTACTTTGGAACAGATCGTTAAAAAGATCTCGCTCTAAACAATTAAGAATTGAATATCCACGTATTTCTTCTGCCAAAAGACGAAAACAAGCACAATATGATTTTTGGAAGACTGCTGATTGAATACCCTTTTTATTTGTAGTCGTAACCAATGGCGTAGCCCCACTGCCGAGCGTGTCTTTGCAGTGGGCTATGGTATTTCCACACGTTCCGCTGGAACAAGTAAACACGCCAAACATCGTATTTCTGTCAAAGATATTATCTGGGCAGATATGATTTTTGTCATGGAGCAAAAACATAAACAAAATATCAAAGAGAAATTCCCCAACCAGTTACAACATAAAAAAATCATGGTATTGGATATTCCAGATGATTATCACTATATGGATGAAGAATTAATTGAAATTTTAACAGAGGCCATGCAACCCTATTTGCCTTAATGATAAAGTAGTTATCATCAATCAATATGACCAATTCATCACTAAAGTGATAACAAAACAACCTTAAATTTCCATAACTCAACCCGATCAATATTTAACAATAAAATAAATGATGCAGAATCCACTAAAAGTATTTTCTATCCTTAAAACCTTCACGCTTATCTTGGTGATATGCGCGTTTCTATTCAGCTTTAGTTTTATATTTAGATTTTCTGACTCAAATTCTGATGATATTCCTTTTACGGCGACTACAGAAAAACATGGGATATTTCAAAAATATAACAACCAAATCTATGCCGCTGTACCCAGTAATGGTGATTATTTGATCCCAGAAGCAGATGTTCAAAGTTTTTATTTACCTAATAATGATTACCAATACCGACAACTAGGTGCAGATAAACTGTATGTTTATTGTGGCAATATCCTCCTAAAAGATGTGCAACCTCAACAGGTGAAGACTATTGGGGATGGTTATTTTACTGCTGGAAAAGACACTTGGTATTGCTCCCCCTCCACCGAACGAAATAAGGATTTAAGTGCGCTTCGAGAAGTATGGCAAATCATGCAACAAAATTTTGCCCTAGGTTCAAAACCACAAAGTTATCTCTACCCCTATTTTAAACTTGAATCAGGCAATCTGCCTTATCGTGTTAATTCCGAAAATGATACGGCAAGTAATGGGACATCCACCTATTTTCAAGGGAAATTACTTTCAGGAGCCAATTCAAACCATCTAAAACTTGTCTTAGGTGAACGTAACTATGCCTATCGAGTGGATGGAAAAAACGTCTATTACAACAACACCCTGCTCGATTTAAAAGACAATGGAAAACTTTATAGTATTGAAATAGACAGTTTAAATAACCAATATTATTTGCTCAATCCTGTCGATGGTATGGTCTATGTCAACGAATTTGCCTTTGATCCCAAATACGCCCCCTATCATCTCTTAAGCGAACATGGCGATCACATTAACCATGCTTTGTTTTATAACGACACGGGTATTTATTATTTTGATCTGAATAAGAAAAAAATGCGTCGCGCAGGTGATAGTCCGTTTTTAGGAAAAGCATTTAAAGAAATCGCACCGCTGATTTTTTCTGATGGCACACAGCTTCTCTATCTACAAGCCAGTGAATATCGCAGTAATAAAGGATCTGCCTCTTCCAAATCCACCCATATTCTAAAATTAGCTGAACCACTTCAATCCACATGGCAAAAACTTGGGGATGTGAATTATAACTATGGCAGTGTATGGAAAAATGGCAATGCGTTTTACTATTTTGATCAGTTAGGAAATAGCCAACTAGTCAAAGCCACGATTTATCGTATTCGTGACCCACAAACGATTCGAAATTTACTGAGAACTCAACCACGCACTGACGATATTCGACAGTGGATTGATGAGCAAAAGATGGTTGAAGCCAAACACACAAAATTGCTTGAGATAGAGACAACTAACCGCTCAGACAAATATTGGGGTTTGTTGGTTCCGATCATTTTCGTGGCAATTTTTAGTATGCTGATGTGGATATTTAAACGGTTCAATTTAAATTTTGCCCCATTTTATATACGCAATAATAAACTAATCGTCAGTAATTTGATGATGACCTCTTATCCTCTAGATCAGGTCACACGCGTTGAATTTAGTACTCGTATGACAACAGCGAATGGAGGATATATTGGGCACTTTCAAATTTTACAGCGCAATGGAAAACGCAGCAGAATTTTTAATTTTAGTACGCAATTACGTTTACGGAGTGACTCACAAGTAGAATTAAATCAATATATCCAACAACTCAGAAATGAGTTAACACGCCATGGTATCCAGAATACAATACGAAATTAAGCGTGGTATCAACTGAATATCGCATTGGCAATTACATGATCTCAATATATTTTGAACCCTGTTCAAGCGCAAAATAAGCCGAAAATATTATTGAGTAAAACCATGAAAACTTGGCTGTCTATCCTTTCCCTAAGTTTGATGACTTTGACTACTGCCCATGCGGATATTCAGATGGTACAACAAAATCTAAAAAATAATTTCCCTGATATTAAAGTGAAATCTGTAAATAACTCACCTGTTAAAGATATCTATGAAGTATATATGGGTGGACGAATTGTCTATACCAATGAGGATGCAAAATACTTTTTTGTAGGTAACTTAATTGATTTAAAAGAACAAAAAAATATTACCGAAGAACGTGAGCGAGTCTTAACAAGTATCGATGTCAAATCACTACCATTAAACCAAGCCATCAAACACGTTAAAGGCAAAGGTGAACGGGTTATATATTTGTTCAGTGATCCAGACTGCCCTTATTGCCAAAGTCTCGAGAAAGAATTAAAAAATGTCGATAACTTAACCATTTATTTATTTTTATATCCAATTACCAAGCTGCATCCAAACGCATCAACCATTGCCAATCAAGTGTGGTGTTCCAAAGAACAATATCAAGTTTGGCAAAATTATGTGCTTAATAAAATTAAGCCATTAAATGTTAAAAGCTGTGAAACTCCGATTGAAAAGAACATTCACCTGGCTCACACATTAGCTATCGATGGAACACCCACCTTGTTCTTACAAGATGGTAGCCGTATTTCAGGTATTCGTAGTACAGGTGAAATTGAATTACTTTTACAAGCAGTGAAATAAAGAAAGTAGCGAAGATTATAAGTTGATCTTCGCTTTTCAATTGTAAATGCCTTCATTTATGTATAAAAGTAGCGTATTAAGACAAAATTGCATTTTCGACTACACGTAATATATTTACATTTACAATTTTCAATTTATGATAAAACACATAGTCAACAGTGTTATTTGGACACAAATGGATTGATGTTCAGATTAAAAAAGGTAAAAACTCAAAATGAAAAAAATCCTCTTAGCTACCCTACTTAGTTTATCTTGCGCAAGCGTATTCGCTAGCGACGCAGCTAAAAGTAACTTAGATCCTGCTTTTGCTAAGGCTCAAGAACTGCTTCAAGCAAAAAATTATACTGCTGCTTTTCAAGAACTGGATAGACTTGCACAGACTGGAAATGCTCAAGCCTTATATAACCTTGGATTTCTAACACAAACAGGGCAAGGCACTGCTAAAAATGAAAAAAAGGCGTTGAAATATTATCAAGACTCATCGGAAAAAGGTTACTCTTTTGCGAGTTATACTTTGGCTCAAGGCTATGCGACTGGGCAATTAGGTTTAGCTAAAGATGAGAAGAAAGTACGAGAATACTTAGAAAAATCATCTGCTCAAGGTTTTGATGATGCAACAGTAGAATTAGCCGTTTTGTTATTTGCAGAAAGTAAACCTGCGTCGGATAAATTAGCCTTACAAAAACTTGACCCACTGATCAAGAAAAATTTTCTTCCTGCAATTCATATAAAAGCCGTCTACGACATTACTCAAGGTTTAAAAACTAAGAATGCTACAACGATCCAACAAGGCTTAATGTCTATTCAAGAATTAGCAAAAAATGGTTATATTCCCGCAATAATGGCGTTAGGCAACATGATGACTAATGGAAATATCATCGACCAAAACTTGCCTGAAGCTCAGAAAATTTTCACCATGCTTGCTAAGCAAAATGTGCCTAAAGCGAAAGAATCTTTGGAGGTTGTTAATCAGTTAATTGCCAAACAAGCTAAAAAACCTGCTGTACCTGCGACTACACCAGCTGCTAAAAAGTAATTTTGAATACTATTTAAATTAAAGCCAACCAATACTCTCTACGGAGAGTATTTTTACCACCAAAGACCAATCAAAACACTAATAACAACAAAACTAAAAATGGTACTAATCATCAGTGGTGTTAAAGCTTTCTCATTTAAACCATAAATTTGACCAAATATGCCAAATATGGAAGGCATCGGCAATGCAGCAATAAGTGTGCCTGCATAAATCATTTTTTTTTCTAAATCAGTGAAATAACTGAGTCCTAGATAGACCAATATTGGCATAGCAATATTTTTAGAAACAACCAAATAAACCGTTTGCAAATTAACAGATTGAATCGTCAGTCCCACCATTCCCCCACCAATAATAAACAAGGCCAATGGTGAAGCAGTTTGCCCCAACATGGCAAAAACCTGATCAAGGGTTTGAGGAATTTGAACTTGAAAAATGGCGCAACTCATACCTAGCACAACAGATAAAAATAACGGATTTTTAAATAAAGTCACAAATGTACTTTTTAAAATTGCAGTTAGATCTGCTTGATTTTGTCGCCCTAATTCGGCAAGTACTAATACTGTAGGAATAAGGAAAACACTCTCGATAATAACCACTAATGAGAGATAGATCATCGCTTCATTGCCCATCAACAATGTCAATATTGCAGCACCTAACAAGCCTGTATTGGACATTGATGCGCCATGCGAATAAATCGAAGCATGGGTAAATGAGTTTGCAAATACTTTTCTTCCAATGACAAATGCCATGATGAATAAAAAAGCGGTTACTCCCGCATAGATAAAGAAATAAGAAGGATACCAAATTTCATGTAAATCTTTAGATGCTAAAGCGTGAAATAAAAGTGCAGGTAAAGCAATTTTAATGACAAAAGCACTCAGTGCATGAATCTGCTCTTTGCTAATCAGTTGGATACGAACCGAAATAAAGCCTAAAAACAACAAGAAGAATACTGGAAAAATTACCGAAAAAATCACCCAAATCTGTCCTTGTCTTAAAATTTGATATCAAGTTTCTATGCTAAAAGATAATCTGTAAAAACGATAATACTTTAAAGGAATAATCTATTTACAATTACTCAAATTAAAGCTCATGATCCATTTTGAAAACGGTAAATAAATCTTTTAAACCATGAGGTTGGCAACGTAAAAATTGCGGTGCAACTGCAACTTGAGCACCTAGTTTTGCTGCTGCATGCCAAACCCAACGAGGATCATAAAGAATCGCTCTCGCTAAACCGATTGCATCTGCTTCATTGTTTTGAAGAATATACTCTGCTTGCTCAGCTTCTGTAATCAAGCCCACAGTAATTACTGGAATATTCACTTGTTTTTTAATCGCTTGTGCAAAAGGAACTTGGTAATTTTCACCAATTTTTATATCTTGCTGCACATGCAATCCACCCGAAGAAACATGGATATAAACAGCACCAATCTGTTCCAAAGCTTTCGATAAATCGATACTCGATTGAATATTCCAACTATTTTCTGCATCCATCCAATCTGTCGCAGAAATACGCACGCCAAGTGGATAATCTTTTGGTACAACTGCTTGAATGGCTTGAAAAACGTCTAAGGTAAAACGAATACGATTTTCAAAGCTTCCACCATATTCATCTGTACGATGGTTAGACAATGGCGACATAAATTGATGCAATAAATACCCATGTGCAGCATGAATTTCGATCAATGCAAATCCTGCTTCTACTGCACGAATCGCCGCTTGCGCAAAGTCTTGAATGATTGTTTTAATTTCATCAATGGTTAATTCATGCGGGGCAATATCATTCGGGCTAAAAGCAATATCGCTGGCTGATACAGTTTGCCATCCGTGTGCATGATCGGGCGCAATCTGACCTTTCCCCTGCTTCACCAACCAAGGCTTTTCAGTCGAAGCTTTACGACCTGCATGCGCAAGCTGAATAGCAAAAGGTGTTGGAGCAATGCTTTTTACCTTATTGAGTAAAGCCTTGATTTGATCTCGTTGTGTATCATTCCAAAGTCCCACATCGGCATAACTGATCCGCCCTTCGGCTTGAACCGCTGTTGCTTCAATAATACATAAGCTCGCGCCTGACAAAGCGTAATTTGCCCATTGTTGTTCATGCCAATAGGTCACTTCACCCTGATCTGTTGCCGAGTATTGACACATTGGTGCAATAATAATTTTATTGCTGAGGGAGAGTGAACCAAATTGAATAGATTCAAATAACTTTGGTTGAGCAGACATAAATTATTTTCCCAATGAATTAGAACTGTTTGGTGACACTGAGTCCTGCACTCCAGTTAATACCATCAGCAGGTTCAAAGAATCGACTATTACCATCATTTACAATGACTGAACCGACATAATTTTTATCGAATAAATTATCGACTCGAGCAAAACTACGAACTTTCCAATCGTTGTTTTTCCAGATATAACCGACATTCATACTGGTTACTGTATAACTTGGTGCAGTATCTGTATTGAGATCGTCCACATAGATTTTATCCATATATCGAACATCTACACCTGCATTAAAGCCCTGCTCAGGTAACCAGCCGAAAGATACAAAGGCTTGGTTTTTTGCAATTCCGGGAATGTAATTGCCACTTTGGATGACTTTTTTAGGATCTGTGTTGGGAATGTCTGCATCAAATGTTGCATCAAGGAAACTATAACTGGCTTGAGCCGTTAAATTCTTCCACAGCTTTTTATTCCATGACAGTTCCACACCTTGGCGCAGTGTTTTATCTGCATTTTGATAGGTTGCACGTCCATTGAGTGTTCCCGCAGAAACAATATCATCCTGAGTATTACTTTGGAAAACTGCGGCGGTAAAATTACCTAGACGATTTTGTGCTTTTAAACCAAGCTCATAGTTATCACTGGTTGAAGGTTTAAGCGCAAAGTTAATCCCTGCCGTTCCTTCTGTTGGATAGGCCATTTCGGTAAAGGTTGGTGTTTCAAAACCTTTGGCATAACTGATATAAGTACTGAGATCTGGGCTAACTTCCCAGGTAAAGGCAGCTGATGGGAGCAGTTTTTTATAATCGGTTTGACCACTGTCATCGCCATTCAAACCAATGATATAGTGATCTTTCGACTCATAATGGACATTGCTATAGCGTAACCCTGTATCTAGACGTACAGTCGGCAAAAATTGCCAAGCTGCTTGTAAATATGGATCTAAATTCCATAAAGTATTTCGTTCATCACGGCGTAAATTACCTTTTACCCCATATTCACCCTTGGCATTAAAATTCTCATACCCTTGACGATCTTCATTCATCGCATCATAAGCCAAGCCAGCACTGATCCGTGTATTCGGTAATAAGTCTTTGCCAGTCCAACGTAAATCAGCACCATAAAAATCTCTTTCGAAATCAATCACCCCACCTGCATGGCGTGGATTCTTTTGAGCAGAACTTGGAATAGACTGGTATTGAGTCACTTCACGATGACCAATATAAGCCATACTATAAAGCTCTTGTTGATCATTCAGGGGCTTAGTCCAATTGATACCTGTCTGTGTTTGGTTAATATCTTTACGAACGTCATAGATATTTTTACTGTCATTGACCTGTTTAGGATTTTGCTTCCATTGCTCACGAGTCAAACCTTGTGGATCATCAGCGGAAATATCCACATGATTGATCAGCCAATTGATCTTAGAGCCATCATCTAAGTCCCACGTGAGTTTGGCATTGCTCAACACTTTTCTTGCGGCACTGTGGTCACGATAACCATCAGTATCAAAATAAGAAGAACTGATCACATAGCTCGGTTCATTGGCTTTATCTGCACCACCTTGTAAGGTGATGTCAGCGCGGCCTTTATTATTACTGCCACCTGAATATCCTAACTCGACCGAATCACGCCCTGTTCCTTCTTTGGTCGTGGTGAGAATAGTCCCCCCAGAGGAATTTCCATACAGTGATGAAAAGGGCCCACCAAGCACTTCAATATGATCTAAGCTCGTTAAATCAATATTTGAAGTTTGGCCTTGTCCGTCTGGCATCGTCGCAGGAATCCCATCGACATAAAGACGAATCCCACGTACCCCAAAAGTCGAACGTGCGCCAAAACCACGCATAGACAATTGCAAATCTTGCGCATAATTTTCACGATTATTGAGCTGTAGACCTGGTACACCTTTTAGTGTTTCTGTGAGATTCACATCGATATTATTTTGATTTTGTGATTGTTCTATACGATAAACCGATGCAGGCGTATTCAATAGATTGCTATCTGAGCGCGTTGCTTCTACTTTAATAGTTGGAAGTTGCTGAATGGAATCCTGAGAATCCGATTCAGCATAAATATTTTGTGCGATACATGCCGTTAAGCAAAGTAGTGTCGTTTTAATATTAAAATTTTTCACTCTTTGCATATGCGGCTTCCTATGATTGCGTTTAGAAAATAACTTTAGACCCCAAACCAACAACCAAAGCATTATCAACTTGATTGGTCGCACCCGGATGTACAACATACTGAATTAACGGGCGAAGCATGAACCATTTGGTTGGGTAATATGAGTAATTCAACTCAAGATTATACTCCGCATCTTCATTCAACTGTCTTGAATTTGTACCAAGACGGCTATTATTCACATAATTAATATAACGATCATTCAAATGCACACGATTTACAGCCAAACCTAAAATATCATTAGAATGACCTTCAAATAAGCCGTAGTACTTCAAACCTAATTGTTGTGAATCGTTGACAGCGGTTGTAGTACGGTCATGTACAGTAAAGTTACCAAAGCTATGTAAACCTCGTTTACCTTCACCTGTAGAAGTCAATTGCTGTTCAAATGCAACCCAACCACCATAGGTACGGTCTTCGCCATGAGTTCCTGCTTTATAAGCAACATCATATTGGTTTTTTGCTTCATCTGCCGTGTTATACAACGTACCAAAACGGTAACTGCCCGGTAAATTATTTAAACCTTGTTTAGGTGACCAAACAACTTCTGAAAGTAGATTTACGCCATCTGCATTTTTAGTGTCTAAATTCCAACCTTTGCGCTCTAAAGCATTTTCAGGGTTATATTCAAATACACCCACTTGAGCAAATAATTCAGGATTAAACTGATATTTAACACGCCCCCCCCACTGTGATACAGGTGTGTTATACCAAAGCTTGCCTTGCCATTTCCCCATTTGTGCTGCACAGAATGCATTGCCTTGAAAATCACAAGCCATCGTATTAAATTCAGTTCCTAGACCCATACGACCTGCACGGATGCCCCAGCCTGAATCAAACTTTTTATCAATATACAATTCACTCAAACGGCTACCCGAATTACCACGCCCCCAATTGGCTTGAGAGTTTGCCCATTGTGGTGCATCTGACGCTTGGATGCCGCGTAAAGACGTACTTTCACCTTGGCGAGCCGTAACCAATGCACGAACAATCACACCACTCCAACCTGCCAATTTTTCCATATCTAAAGTTGTGCCCAAGCCAAATTGTGTCGCAAAAGTTGGCGCTTGGTGTGCATCATATCCACCGTCCGCAAGGTAGGAACTATCCATTGCAATCGTGCCATCAAATTTCACACCCTGATTGGCGAGCTCTGTACGTGTACCATTCCAGTCACCTGTCATGGTTGTTCCATTCAAATCAAACGCATCTTCAGCAAATGCTGGGGACATCATGGTACAAATAGTGATTGCCAAGAGTGAATGAGCAATTTTTTTCATGGGAAAACCTAAATCGAAGAATTGGCTGTTAAAACATAAAAATGAGTCAAATTATTTAAACAAGCTATTTAAAATTAATAGAAAAATCTTGTATTAACGCGACTACATATCCCAAAATATATAAATCTCAAGATGCTTATATGTTGATAATTCACTAGAAATTTACACTTTTTTTCATAGATAACCATCAGATTATTTTTATACATTTAAAAACTTTTTTTTATCAATTTACTTTATGATCAATAACAAATAGTTATTATCAAATATCAAAAAGATAAGCATTGTGAATACGCATTCATTTTGACAAATACTTCCATGAATATTTTACATTGATCCGTGAATGAATACATTGAATTAGTATTTTACATTGATCCGTGAATGAATACATTGAATTAGTATTTTAAATGAGTATCTTGAAGCATAAATTTTAAATCACTTTTTTAAATGAAATATTCAACACTCAACCTTTCATGCTTTATACCATTCACATTCTTCAATACAATATAGGCACTGCCTTGCATTTTGATGATGTCATGCCTGAACTACCTGAAGTTGAAACAACTAAAAACAGCTTGTTACCCTTAATCAATCAAAAAGTTATTGATATTCAAGTACGTGAGTCTCGATTGAGATGGCCTATTCCAGAAGATATTCACAAATTAAAAGGGCAAAAGCTTATCAAGCTGAGCCGTCGTTCCAAATACATTTTGGCTGAATTTGAAACACATAGCATGTTATGGCATTTAGGTATGTCGGGCAGTTTTCGAATCTGTGATGGGCATGAAGAACTAAGAAAACATGACCATCTCATTATTCAATTTGAAGATATTCAATTGCGTTATCATGACCCAAGACGGTTTGGTTGCATCATTTGGCTCAACGCAGAAAGCCAAGTAAAATTGATTGATACACTCGGCCCTGAACCACTCAGTGATTTATTTGATGCAAATTATTTAGCAGATAAATTAAAAAATAAAAGTGTCGCTGCGAAAGTTGCCATTATGGACAATCATATTGTGGTCGGTGTCGGTAATATTTACGCCACTGAAAGTTTATTTAATTTAGGCATTCATCCTGCTCAAGCTGCTTCAAGTTTATCTACAGATCAAGTTCAAAAATTGGTTGTGGAAATTAAACGTATTTTAAAACAAGCCATCGATTTAGGTGGCTCAACACTAAAAGACTATAGCAATGCTATGGGTGAAAATGGTTATTTCCAACAAACCTTATTGGCTTATGGTCGAGCAGGTGAAATGTGTGTGAACTGCGAAACCACATTGGAAAATTTAAAGCTAGGACAAAGGGCCAGTGTATTCTGCCCACAGTGCCAACCGTTAAAACAAGTAACAGCTGCTCCGAAAAAACTACGAGGAAAAAGTAAATGAAAACTGCTATTGTTCGACATATTCTCGTCAAAGAAAAAGATTTGGCGGATCAGCTTAAAAAGAAAATTTCCGATGGTGCCGACTTTGCCAAAGTTGCTAAACAATATTCAACCTGCCCTTCTGCTAAAAAAGGTGGTGAATTAGGTGAAGTCAAAAAAGGACAATTGGTTGCTGTGATTGATAAAGCAGTTTTCAGTTTGGCTGAACGTCAACTACATGGTCCGATTAAAAGCCAATTTGGTTTTCATTTATTGGAAATTAAATTTCGGATGGATTTTTAATTTAGCGCTTCACATTCTTACCGAGGGGTTAACAACCTCTCCTTGTTTCCCCGTACTTAGATATATCTATTAATCAAATAGATATATCTACCTCTCTCTAATCATGAAAATCATAACATTCATATATAGAACATACTTGAGTATAAACAACCTCACTAAATTTATTTTAAAATGTCATTAACACGAGCTTCAATCTGATAAAAATTAAATATAAACAATTTACTATATGGATTTATTCAATAATTTTAGTGCTTCAATTCAATTATTTTCCTCGACTTTATAATCTTGCACAAAACTTGAGTATTGATCTATATATGGTCTAAATATTTCCTTACTACTGGTAAAGTAAAAAACTTCATTACCATTTCTGACAATGACTTCAGGTGATTTTCCATTACAAAAACCATGATCTGATTTAACTGCTGTTTCCAAACTAATAAAGTTTTTCTCTGCTAATTTCTCATCTTCAAAAGCAAAAACCAATAAACTAAAATCAGGTCGTTTTTGATCCTCTCCAACTTTTACTTTACTTACAGCACGGTAAGAACGAATACCATCGCCTTTAACTTGGATAATTTTATTATTAGTACAATCATTTTCAGACCATGACGTACCGCTTTCTTTTTCTACAAATTCAAATTGATCTTTTAATAATTGCGTTTCCAAAGCCACCAACAATGCATCATTTTCATCAATCGACTTTGCTTCAATGACTTCATAAGTAGTTTTTTCATTGGGAATATCATCGAAACTTAAATTTTTTGCTTTATCTTGCACATTTTCTTCTGTTTGATTTTTATTGTCACGATTTTGTTCAGCTTGAGAACATCCCATTAATGTTAATAATGTGATAAATACAATTAAATTATTTTTCATACAGATGTCCCGCTTTTTTAATTTATAAAATCATCATAATCGATCCATAAAAAAACGACACTGAAAAGTGTCGTTTTAAGCTTAAGCATCTTTTATTACAGACAAACTTAATCTTATGGGCGTTTTTTCAACTCATCACGAATTTCACGTAATAATGTAACATCTTCTGGTGTTGCTGCTGCAACTTCCACAGGTGTGCGTAGACGATTAATGACTTTCACCATTAAAAATACCACCCAAGCCAAAATAAGGAAGTTTAAGAAGACAGTAATAAAGTTACCGTAGGTTAATACGTTCACACCCGCTTTAGTCAACGCATCTAATGACGTTAAGTTGTTCGGATTATTACCAAGTACGATAAATTTTTGCGTAAAATCAACACCACCACCCGTAATCATCGAGATTAACGGCATAATAATATCTTTTACCAATGAATCAATAATTTTACCAAATGCGCCACCGATAATCACACCGATCGCCATATCCATCATATTGCCTTTTACAGCAAACTCTTTGAATTCAGAAATAATACTCATATCTTGCTCCACGCTTATTTTATTGCGTAATTTTTTATGTAATGAAGTATACAGAACACTTTTGGTAATTCCGTCTAATTTACTTGGTTTTTAAAAATTTCCAAAATTATTTGATTAAACATTACAAAAAAATAGTTTAACTTACATACATTAATAAAAAATATAATTAAACAACTCAAATCACAAGTATAAAAAAACCGCAATCTATCTAGAGATTGCGGTTTTCAACTAACAATTCAGATTATTTACCTGAACGGTTACGTTTACGTTCATTTTCAGTCAAATGGCGCTTACGAATACGAATAGACTTCGGTGTTACTTCAACTAATTCGTCATCTTCAATGAATTCAAGCGCTTGTTCGAGCGTATATTCAATTGCAGGAACCAGTGTTAACGCTTCATCTGTACCAGATGCACGTACGTTTGTTAACTGTTTCGCTTTAGTTGGGTTAACTGTCATGTCGTCTGAACGAGAGTTTATACCAATGATCATACCTTCGTAGACTTCTAACTGTGGCTTAGCAAATAGACGACCACGGTCTTGCAATGTGAACAATGCATAGCCCAAGCATACGCCTTGAACCATAGAAACTAATACACCGTTTTGACGTTTCGCAACAGTACCTTGTTTCATTGGACCATAGTGCGAGAAACTTGATGTCATGATTCCTGTACCAGAAGTCATGGTTAGGAATTCAGAACGGAAACCAATTAAGCCACGTGAAGGAACAGTTGCTTCAATACGGATACGGCCTTTGCCGTCAACTTCCATATTGGTCATTTCACCTTTACGGTAACCCATTTGTTCCATCACAGAACCTTGGTGTTGTTCTTCAACGTCGAAAGTCACATTTTCATATGGTTCTTGCTTTTCGCCGTCAACTTCTTTCAAAATTACTTGCGGACGAGATACACCCATCTCAAAGCCTTCACGACGCATGTTTTCAATAAGAACTGAAAGGTGAAGCTCACCACGACCAGAAACTTTAAAACGGTCTGGACTGTCAGTATCTTCAACACGTAAAGCTACGTTGTGAATCAATTCGCGGTCTAAACGCTCACGGATGTTACGTGAAGTTACAAATTTACCTTCTTTACCAGCAAACGGTGAGTTGTTTACTTGGAATGTCATTGTAACAGTAGGTTCGTCTACAGAAAGCGGCGGAAGTGCTTCAACAGCTTTCGGATCACAGATTGTGTCAGAGATATGAAGTTGATCAATACCCGTGATACATACGATATCACCAGCATTTGCTTCTTCAATGTCGATACGCTCAAGACCATGGTAACCCATAATTTTTAAGATACGACCGTTACGAGTCTTACCTTCTTTATCAATTACAGTTACTTGTGTATTCAACTTAACAGAACCACGTTGAATACGACCAACACCAATAACACCAACGAAGCTGTTATAGTCCAAAGACGAAATTTGCATTTGGAATGGACCATCAACGTCAACTGCTGGTGGTTCAACGATGTCTACAATTGTTTGGAACAATGGAGTCATGTCATCAGCAAGTTCTTCAGGAGAAGGACCCGCAACACCACGAAGACCCGATGCATAAACGATTGGGAAGTCTAACTGTTCGTCAGTACCACCAAGGTTGTCGAATAAATCGAATACTTGGTCAATTACCCAGTCTGGACGCGCACTTGGCTTATCAACTTTGTTAATGATGACAATTGGCTTTAGACCGCTCGCAAAGGCTTTCGATGTCACAAAACGTGTTTGTGGCATAGGACCTTCTTGAGAGTCAACTAGAAGAAGTACGCAGTCAACCATCGACATTACACGTTCAACTTCACCACCGAAGTCGGCGTGTCCTGGGGTATCGACGATGTTAATACGATATTCGATATCTGTACGAGCATCAGTCCATTTAATTGCAGTGTTTTTTGCAAGAATGGTAATACCACGTTCGCTTTCAATTGCGCCCGAATCCATGACACGTTCGATCTCACCCGCGCGGTCACCGAGTGCACCTGATTGCTGTAAAAGTTTGTCGACAAGAGTCGTTTTACCATGGTCGACGTGAGCGATGATGGCAATATTACGGAGAGTTTTAATATCAGACATGTAAATTCGATACGCTTTAAATTTGAGGGCAAATTATACAGAAAATTCTCAACTTTTAGTAGTGACAGTTTGTTTACAATTACAAGTTTTTTCACATCTAGCGGCTTTTTGTTTTGTAATAGTGTGTAAAGCGATTAGAATACTGCCATCTTGCTGCTTTTATTGCCGTGTCATGTCTGATTTAAATAGCTCTCCCAAACAAACTCAGGGTCAAATGGATCTTGTGTATGGTCTAAATGATCGCCCAAAACCTTTCATCGCTTTTTTTGCAGCACTGCAACATTTACTTGCAATTATTGTCCCAATTGTTACACCAGGCTTACTTATTTGCTTAGCTTTAGGTGTTTCGGCTCAAGAAACCAACATGATTTTATCGATGTCTTTGGTGATTTCTGGGGTAGCCACTTATTTACAATGTAAAAAAGTTGGACCTTTTGGTGCAGGCTTACTTATCGTTCAAGGGACTAGTTTTAACTTTATTGGACCAATGATTGGTATTGGTTCGGCAATGGTTGCCGCAGGAACACCTGTGGAAGCAGTTATGGCATCTATTTTTGGTGTGGTTATTGCTGGTTCATTTATTGAAATGGGCGTGTCACGCATTTTACCATGGGTAAAGCGACTAATTACACCATTAGTAACAGGTATTGTCGTTCTGCTGATTGGTTTGACATTAATTAAAGAAGGTTTAATCAGTATGGGTGGCGGTTATCAAGCCATGTCTGATCAGACTTTTGCCAGTACCGATAATCTCATTATGTCATGCACGGTACTTGCAATTATTATCCTCCTTAACCGTGTCAAAGTCGTTTGGGTAAAAAGCTCTGCTATTTTGATCGCTTTAGTGGTGGGTTATATCCTTGCAGGCTTTATGGGCTATTTAAACTTTTCAGGTTTAAAAGATGCACCTTTAATTCAAATTCCAACACCAATGCACTTTGGTATTAGCTTCTCTTGGAGCTTATTTATCCCAATGGCATTCATTTATCTAGTGACTTCTTTAGAAGCGATTGGCGATGTGACCGCGACTTCTAAGATTTCAAACCAACCTGTTGATGGTCCTGTGTGGATGGAACGTATTAAAGGTGGTGTTTTGGTGAATGGTGCAAACTCATTTTTAGCAGGTATTTTCAACACTTTCCCAAGTTCTGTTTTTGCACAAAATAATGGTGTAATCCAACTTACAGGTGTAGCGAGTCGCTACGTTGGAATTTGGATTGCTGTATTATTGGTGATTCTTGGTTTATTCCCTGCGGTTGCAGGTGTAATTCAAGCCGTTCCTCAAGCCGTACTCGGTGGTGCAGTGATGGTGATGTTTGGTGCAGTGGCTGCATCAGGTATTAACATCTTATCGGGAACTCAGTTGGATCGCCGTGCATTATTGATCATTGCGATTTCACTTGGATTAGGTTTAGGTGTTGCACAAGTTCCTCAAATTTTGGAACATTTACCAGAATTACCACGTAATATTTTTAGCTCTGGTGTTGCCACTGGTGGTATCGCAGCTTTAATTTTGAATTTAGTTTTACCTGAAACTAAAAAATAATTTCTTAATTCTTTATAATGCCCAGCTTAGACTGGGCATTATTGTTCAAACATTAATAATAGGTGGTGGATATGGAGCCGAGAAGTGAAGTTGTCATTCGACAGCATGACTATCTTTCTGGACGGGTATTATTGGTCAATGCACCAACGGATGATTTACTTTCAAACTTAGCTCATGACATTGAAGCAAGCCTTTGGACGTGGAATTTTAATGAGTTTCAACATTTCCAAAATCAAGAAGCGAAAGTCCATTTTGGAACAGATCTTCCTGAAGCAGATTTCGACCAAGCCATTGTTTTTGTGCCTAAGTCCAAAGAGTTACTGAATTATATTCTGCATAACTTAGTCAGCCGCTTAGCAGTTGGTTCATCTATTTTCCTTGTCGGGGAAAAGAAAGGTGGTGTAGAACGTGCTGCGAAACAATTGCAACCCTATGGTCAAACTATTAAATTAGACAGCGCTCGCCATTGTCAAATGTGGCAGCTCACGACCAATACCACAGTGACAGCTAAACCTTTGGAACAATGGGCTCAAGAATATTCAGTTCCAACCCCAGCGGGTGAATTGACGATTTGTTCATTACCTGGTGTATTTAGCCAAAATCATTTAGATATTGGTACAGCAGTTCTATTACCATTCCTTAAACAAGTGACTTCTGGGAAAATTGCAGATTTCGGTTGTGGTTCAGGTGTTATCAGTGCTTATTTATCTAAACTCAATCCTAAAAATCGTATTTTTGCTTTAGATGTAGATGCCTTTGCATTGGCTTCTACACGAATGACTTTCGAAAAAAATAACTTACCATTAGAGCAACTTGAAATTAAAGCAGTTTCAGGTATTGAAGATGCGCCATTGTTCTTACATGCCATCATCAGTAACCCACCCTTCCACCAAGGAATTCAGACCGATTACAATGCAAGTGAAACTTTGTGCAAAACTGCACGACGACATTTGAAGTCTGGGGGCGAATTATGGATTGTGGCAAATCGCTTCCTAAATTATCCATTACTCATTGAACAAAACTTTCGTCAATGCACGACGAAAGTTGATCAACAAGGCTTCAAAGTACTATTCGCCACTACTCAAAAAATGCCCAAGGAAGAAAGATGAGCGAAACAGGTCATCCTCAACTCCAGCGCAAGCTAGGAGCTAGACATTTAAATATGATCGCCATTGGCGGTTCTATTGGTACAGGGTTATTCCTCGCCTCAGGTCAAACCATTGCGACAGCAGGTCCTGGCGGGGCATTACTTGCCTATGCACTGATTGGTATTATGATTTATTTCTTAATGACCAGTTTAGGCGAGTTAGCAACCCACAATCCAACTTCTGGTGCATTTTTTACCTATGGTAATAAATATGTCGAAGAAGGTTTCGGTTTCGCACTGGGTTGGAATTATTGGTATAACTGGGCAATTACTGTTGCATTTGAATTGGTTGCAGTGCAATTCATTATGAAGTTTTGGTTCCCAGATATTCCAGGTTTTTGGTGGAGTGCCTTGTTCCTTGCCATTATCTTCTTTATCAATGCCTTAACAGTAAAAGGCTTTGGTGAAAGTGAGTTTTTGTTTTCACTGGTTAAAGTCATTGCCATCATATTCTTTATTGTGATTGGTTTATTCATGATTGGTAAAATCATGTTAGACCCAGCAGATTCAGTGACCAAAAATTGGACCGTAGGCGAAGCACCATTTGTCGGCGGGCTGCAAGCTTTAGTTGGTGTTGCCATGATTGCTGGATTCTCTTTCCAAGGTACGGAAATGGTCGGCGTAGCAGCAGGCGAATCGAAAGATCCGAAAAAGACCATTCCTATTGCAATCAAACAAATTTTTTGGCGTATCCTTTTATTCTATATCTTGTGTATTTTTATCATCGGTACATTGGTTGCGTATACAGATCCAAACCTTGCTATGGCTGCTGAAGGCGACGGTAACATTACCCTGTCACCATTTACATTACTGTATGAAAAAGCAGGCTTAGCATTTGCTGCTGGCTTAATGAATGCTGTTATTTTGACTGCTATCATGTCTGCAGGTAACTCGGGAATGTATTCATCTACACGTATGCTGTTTGATATGGCACGTGAAGGCAAAGCACCACGAATCTTTTCAAAATTAGATTTGCGTGGCGTACCAATGAATGCACTTTATGCGACTACTGCTATTGCAGCACTCTGTTTCTTAACCACATTTATTGGCGAAAGTGTCGTATTTACATGGTTATTAAATATGTCTGGTATGTGCGGATTCATTGTGTGGCTAGGTATTGCAATTTCACACTATCGTTTCCGTAAAGGTTATATAGCACAAGGTTACAAACTTGAAGATTTGGCTTATCGAGCAAAATTCTTCCCATTTGGTCCTTGGTTTGCTTTTATTTTGTGTGCCATCATCGTACTTGGGCAAAATTACCAAGCAATTTATGAAGGTCACTGGATGAGTGTTATTTCCACTTATATCAGTATTCCTTTATTCCTTGTGATTTGGCTTGGCTATAAATGGAAACACAAAACTAAGTTAATTCCTTATGAAAAAATGGATGTAAGTCCTATGCAAATCGATAAAGAATAAACTTATTTAGGCAAAACTAAAGCAGCTTTCGAGCTGCTTTTTTATTTTTAGAAAATCTCCATCGAATATAACTCAACCATAATTAGCGAGATTGAATTGCACAAACTCAAGATGCTGAGTATCGTAAAGACAAAGGTGTGATTGATGGATATCGAGTGTTTACAAGGATATTCATCAAGTTATAGCCAAGTAAAGTGATTTGATTGAAGTGGTACATATATTACAGCAAGTGATATGGATCAAAGGCTCACTTATATAAATAATTCATGAATTTTCTCAGTGAACTTCGATTAACAGAGATTCATTCTCAAGCCAGCTAATTCATCAACTATAACGTTTAGGTTGATGATACTCACCAATAACAATCACTTGCTGACAAATTCCGACTGCTTTGCGTTGTTGCTCAAATACTGCTTTTGGCATCGCATCAAAACTATCAAAGAAACATATTTCATTATCATCTATCGAATAGACCAGTGAATGATTTCCGATATCTTGCAAAGTATCGTAATAGACGATTGCAAAATAACCTTGCGCAATAAATTTTTGAATCTGTTGATAATTCAAAGCATCACTCATAGGAATATGTAGAACCTGTGCTTCAGCATAACTTGTGATTTCTTTATCATGAATATCGGGGTCTTGATCTGTATAAAATGAAACCTCAAAACCTAATTTTTTTAATCCCACAACCAGCCCAATGGTAAATGTGCCATCTTCATCATCATGGCAACATAGCTTGCTTAGTTGATTAATCTCAACATTTATCGAATGGTGCTCAAGTAACATCCATACCGCAAAAATACCACAATTGGCTTCAAGATCAATAAGCGCTTGAGGAAGCTGTAAACTCATGAACACCTAATCTTCATCATTCAAATTATAAATTATAAATTATTTATATAAAGCATAATGACAAAACCTTTCATATTCACATAGCAGGTTTACTTAATTTTTAGCATAACCGTTACTCGTTTATTCTTGGCTTTTCCATTTGTTGTACTATTACTTGCAATCGGTTTATTTGGACCTAAGCCTGTGGCAATCACCTGTTCAGGGTTTACCTTATACTCATTGATTAAATAATCTTTGACGATATTCGCGCGTGTTAATGACACCTTATTATTTGCAGCCAAAGATCCTGAACTATCTGTATGGCCATCCACTTGTAGAATAAAATTTTTATTGGTTTGCAACATTTGTGCTGCGACAGATAAAGTTGGCTGATACTGCGCGTCTACTTCTGCCGATTTATTCTTAAAATAAATTTCTAATCCTTTCTTCAACGACTTCACTTCATACGGATATTGTTTTTGAATAGCCGTACTATTGGATGTCATCGGTCGGGATGCACATGCTGTCAGAAAAATCAGTATCAATCCTAAATAGTAATATTTCATTTTTAAACTCGTAATTATTAAATTTTAATTTATTTTATGTTTAGTATATTTTATAATTATATGTATTTTAAATAAAAAAGCGACTCTTATGAGTCGCTTTTTTAGAAACTAAATATAATTAGTTAACAGTACGGCTACCAGTGATTGTCGCGAATACACGACGGTTCATAGCACGACCTTCTTTAGTTTTGTTGTCAGCAATCGGTTGATCCCAAGCGAAACCTTGAGTAGTCAAACGAGAAGCATCGATGTTGTATTCGCCTACAAGTGCAGATTTAACAGAGTTAGCACGAGCAAGAGATAAACGTTCGTTCAATTTACGTGGACCAGTGTTATCTGTGTGACCATCAATACGAGCAGTCGCATTCGGGAATTCAGATAATTTTTCAGCTACTTTAGCAACTTCTGGTTTGTATTGATCTTTGATGTTTGATTTGTTCGTATCAAAGAACACACGAAGTTCCATTTGTAGATCTTCTACAGTAGGAGCAACTGGTGGAACTACAACAACTGGTGGAGCTACAACAACTGGTACAACTTCTACTACAGGAGCAGCAGGTTTCAAGTGACCACCAAGAACTACGTTAAGACCTGCAAGCGCAGTATAGTTCCAGAATTTTTCGTCAAAGTTGTAAGTACCACGAGCTTCAGTACGAAGAGATAAAGCATCGTTTAAGCGCCAGAATACACCCGCGCCAGCGTTACCTAAAGTACCTTCTTCATTAGAATGATAAGCCATATCATCTAATTTATATTTGTAATGACCAGCACCTAACAATACATAAGGTTTGATTTTGCTGTCATAGTTTTTAGTGATCAAATCAGAAGTAGCGTAGAAGTTACCATTGATTTGAGTTTGTTTATATTCAGAACCAGCAACGCCAGTACCGTCAAGATCACCCTTAACTTGGTTATATTCAGCTTCAAAACCTAACCATGGAGTAAGTTCAACACCAAGAGCAGCACCAACGAATAAATCGTCTTGTAATTCAGGGCCGTTAGTTAACTCGCCTTTATTACCGCCATTATTGTGTTGAGAATCTTGGAATGTGTAACCAAGCATTAAAGGTGTAACAGTTACACCAGCGTTAGCAGCAGCGAACGGAGCAGCAACAAGCATAGCAAGTGCGATACGACTCAATTTCATGGATATCCTCCAGAGATAACAATTGTTGTTCAAACTTAGCCTAAAATTTATTGGCTACCTGAGATACTTTTTAATACCTCAGTATTATTTTTAAGCTATTCATGTTGAATCATACAAACACTTGATCCTTTTTCCAAGTGCTTGATAACTTTAATCAAGTAGATTATTGACAAAATTACTTACAATTTCCGTTGTAATTCGGTAAATTTTTACTCAATTTTTCTTCATGAATCGCTTATCTTTTTGACTGCGTGTATTTTAGCAGTAAAGTACTGCTTTAGTCATAAATATTTTGCAACACAAATATTTATATCACTTATAAAAGAAAAATTTATATTTTTCAAATAAAAACAAAATTTAATAGAAGATTAAAATATGTATTTTTATTGTAAAACGCGTGGCTTCACGCTGATTGAACTAATTGTAACTTTTGCTGTTTTGGCAATCATCGCGACCTTAGCTGTCCCAACTTATCAAGATCTAAAAGCAAAACAAGAGCTTAAAACGGTTACATCAGTGATTAAACAGTTTGTCAGTTCAGCCAAAAGTAATGCTGTTATTTTCCACTCAATTATTGTGGTTTGCTCATCTTCTAATCTAACACAATGTACAAATGATCAATGGAATACTGGAGTCATCATGTTTAGTGACCAAAATAACAATGAACAAGTCGATAGTAATGAACGTATTCATTCAACTGTTTCGATGCAATTAAATTATGGTTCACTCAAATGGGCTGGTGGGTTTTCCAGCAGAAAAATATTAACCTTTCGGGGAGATACGGGAGTACCTCGCGGTGCATCTGGAAGTTTTCATTATTGTAGCCGCCATGATTCTCAATTAAACAAACGAATAGTGATTGCTCCAATGGGTCATATCCGTGATGAGCCATTGAGCTGCTCATGAAAAAATTGGCAATAAAAGTAGTCTCTAGGGTCCATAGTTATTGCACATTGCTACTTTATTCTGGATCATTTTTTTATATACTGCTTAGGTTTGAAAATAATCATAGAACAACCGATTGGAGAATAGAACAATGACTGACATCGTAATTGTCAATGGCGCACGTACCGCAATGGGTGGATTTCAAGGCAGTTTAGCAAATGTTACCGCACCAGAACTTGGCGCAGTCACAATTAAGGAAGCAATTGCACGTGCAGGTTTACAACCGAGCGATGTTGAAGAAGTCATTATGGGTTGTGTACTACCTGCTGGTTTAAAACAAGGCCCAGCCCGTCAAGCGATGCGTCAAGCAGGACTTCCTGATACCACTGGTGCAGTCACGATTAACAAACTTTGTGGCTCTGGCATGAAAGCAGTTATGCAAGCTGCTGATGCGATTAAAGCAGGTTCTGCGCAAGTGGTCGTTGCAGGTGGTATGGAATCTATGACCAATTCACCTTATATATTACCAAAAGCACGTGGTGGCTATCGCATGGGTCATGGCGAAATTAAAGACCACATGTTCTTTGATGGTCTGGAAGATGCTGAAACTGGTCGTTTAATGGGTTCATTTGCACAAGATATGGCAAATTCTCGTCAATATACGCGTCAACAAATGGATGATTTTGCAATCCGTTCATTACAACGTGCGCAGAAAGCCATTACTGAAGGTTATTTTGCAGATGAAATCGTACCTGTAACTGTTTCAAGTCGTAAAGGTGATGTCATTATTGATAAAGATGAACAACCTTTTAATGCCAATATTGAAAAAATCCCAACGCTTCGTCCTGCTTTTGCCAAAGACGGTACAATCACAGCGGCTAATGCGAGCTCGATTTCTGATGGCGCATCGGCTTTGGTACTCACCTCTGCGGATAATGCATCGGCTAAGGGTTTAAATCCATTAGCAAGAATTGTGGCATATGCATCTAATTCACAGCATCCTTCTGAATTTACGATTGCCCCAGTTGGTGCAATCCAGAAAGTGTTAAATAAAACGGGGTGGGATGCTCAAGACGTGGATCTTTGGGAAATCAATGAAGCGTTTGCAATGGTCACCATGTGCCCAATTGATGACTTCAAACTCGATGTAGAGAAAGTGAATATCAACGGTGGCGCATGCGCTTTAGGTCACCCTGTAGGTTCTACTGGTTCACGTATTATTTTAACGTTGATTCATGCACTTAAACGTACAGGTGGCAAGAAAGGTATTGCTGCACTTTGTATCGGTGGTGGTGAAGCAACTGCTGTTGCAATTGAAATTCTTTAATTCTAACTGATTTCCTCTCTCCTACCGAGTGGGGAAATCAGTTAAAAATCCCTCTGCTATGAGGGATTTTTTATAGCTAAAATTACAATTTATCCATCAAAACTTCATCCACACGCTGCTAAATTAAAAGCTCAAAACAACAAAATGGATATTTTTCATGCAACTCAATCATTACTTAAATTTTCAAGGTGAGACTGAAGCTGCCTTTAATTTTTATCAATCAGTTTTTGGTGGTGATTTTGCTTTTATCAAACGCTATTCAGAATTACCTGATGCACAGATTTCTGATAAAGAAAAAGATTATATTCTACATATTTCGCTACCCATTAATGCTTTTACTATACTGATGGGTTCGGATACCACAGATCAATTCTGTGCACCAAATACTGCACCTTTCACTAAAGGAACAAATCATTATATTTCGATTAATCTTGAACCACATGAAGAAGCTGAGGCACGACGTTTATTTGATGTTTTGTCTATAAATGGTCAGATTGAAATGGCTTTAGATCATACGTTTTGGGGCGCTTTATATGGTGCATTCACAGATCAATTTGGTGTGAAATGGATGGTAAACTGCCAATTAGCTACAGAATAATATCGACCAAAATAGTGATATAGCCTGTTGATTGAGATTAACATCGGGTATATTACTTTCAATTAAATACCACTATTTATAAAAATGATCTCAGGTCTTACTCACACTATTCTTATTATTCTTATCACGATTTTGACTTCTATTGCAGCTTGGCAGCATCGTAACATTATGAATCGACTAATTTTTAATGTTTCTGCAATTAAGCAAGGACAATATGATCGGTTTTTAACCCATGGATTTATCCATAAAGATGGTGTTCATCTTTTCTTTAACATGTTCACGCTTTATTTTTTTGGACGAAGTGTAGAAGGATTTTTTCGTAACTATTTGAGTGGTATGGGCTTTGTACTGTTCTATTGTAGTGCCATTATCATCGCAGCGATTCCAAGTTATCTACATAATCGTAGCTTGAACTCCTATCGTAGTTTAGGTGCTTCTGGTGCGGTCAATGCCGTACTCTTTAGTGCGATTTTATTTGACCCGTGGGGCATGATTTATATTTATTTCATCCCAGTTCCTGCCATTATTTTTGGAACAATTTACTTGTGCTATAGCATGTATGCAATGCGCTCCGGGCATTCACCACTCATTGACCATCGCGCACATGTCGCTGGTGCAATGTATGGTTTCTTATTTCCAATCATACTCGCACCATCACTTGGAGCGGCATTTTTCTATAAATTTATTAATACCCCGTTATTTTAAAGTAATCCAATAAACACAAAAAAGCTGAACCGAAGTCCAGCTTTTCATACTTAATCTATCAAAAGATTAAGAACCCGTCTGATAACGTGCTTGCGCGACTCCAGTCGATGCTTGATAAGGATTGGTAAAATCACCCAAGCCTGCAGCAGCTTCTTGAATATCCTTACCTTCTTTAATCACAAAAGTATCGAAACCAGAACGCTTCATGTAATTTAAGACATCTTTAAATACATCACCAGTGGCACGTAATTCACCCTGATAACCTTGACGGCGCAACAATGCGGCAAAAGAATAGCCACGACCATCGTTAAAGCCTGCAAAATCAATAAAGATTGTATCCAGTTGATTTAAAGGATATTCATTGGTTTCTGGAGAAGCATCAACCGTAATAAATAACGCTTTTTTACCTGAAATATTGGACAATTGATCTAATTGCTCAACTGTTAACAGCACATCACCCTGCGGTAACACACCATCTTCACCAATAATTTGATAAGTATTGTCTGCAACTGAGCCATCTTTAGCGAGGACTTGAAGTGCTGTATTAAGCATATGCGCGTTCCTTAAATGGCTGAATACCGACACGGCGATATGTTTCGATAAATTCTTCGCCTTCATTACGTAAATCTAGGTAAGTATTCAGAATTTCATCAATAATATCAGGCACAATTTCAGCAGCAAATGAGGGGCCTAAGATATCACCAATCGATGCATCATGATCCGCATTACCACCTAAAGTGATCTGATAGAACTCAGCGCCTTTTTTATCTACACCCAAGATACCAATATTACCTACATGATGATGACCACAAGCATTCATACAACCTGAAATATTCAGGTCAATGTGACCTAAATTATAAACAGTGTCTAAGTCATCAAAACGACGGGTAATCGCTTCTGAAATCGGGATCGATTTTGCATTTGCCAATGAACAGAAATCACCGCCCGGACAACAAATAATATCGGTAATAAAACCGATGTGTGCACGTGCAAGATTATTTTTATCAAGGATTTGCCACAATTCAAACAAGTCTTTTTGTGGTACATCCACCAAAGAAATATTCTGTTCATGCGTGGTGCGTAATTCGCCAAAGGTATATGTATCTGCAAGATCTGCAATCAGATTCATCTCTTCAACAGTCATATCACCTGGTGCAACACCTGCACGTTTCAGTGAAATCGTCACGATACGATAACCTGCAACTTTATGTGCATTGGTGTTGATGTTAAACCACTGCTTGAATTTTGGATATTGTGCAAATTGCGCAGTAAAATCTTCATCTGCATAATTCTGATAATCGAACGGAGTAAATTCTTCGTCCAATTTCTTCAGAATTTCAGGCTGAATTTTCAAAGTCTTGATGGTTTCTGTAAATTCAGCTTCTACTTTTTCCGCAAATACAGCAGGCGTCAAAGCTTTTACAAGAATCTTAATACGTGCTTTATATTTATTATCACGGCGACCATGCAAGTTATACACACGCAGAACCGCTTCAAGATACGCAATTAAATCTTCACGTGGCAAGAAGTCACGAATAAAACTACCAATAATTGGTGTACGACCTAAACCACCACCAACTTTAATTTTATAACCAATTTCGCCTGCATCATTTTCCACGATATATACACCAATATCATGGAAAGATGTTGCTGCACGATCCGTTTCTTCAAGTGCAGACACTGCTATTTTGAATTTACGTGGCAAGAAAGCGAATTCTGGATGGAATGTAGACCATTGACGAATCAATTCACATGTCGGACGTGGGTCAGCAATTTCACCTGCCACCACACCTGCATATTGATCAGTCGTAGTATTACGGATACAGTTGCCTGAAGTCTGAATCGCATGCATCTGAACAGTTGCAAGTTCTGCCAACATATCAGGTACATTTTCCAATGCAGGCCAGTTAAACTGAATATTCTGACGTGTTGATACGTGCGCATACCCACGGTCATACTCTTTTGCCAAGTCAGAAACTTTACGCAACTGGTTCGAGTTCATTAAACCATAAGGCACCGCAATACGTAACATTGGCGCATAGCGCTGTACGTATAAACCATTTTGTAAACGAAGTGGACGATACTCATCTTCTGTGAGTTTACCCGCTAAATAACGTTCCGTTTGGTCACGGAATTGTGCAACACGTTCATTGATCAGTTGCTGATCGAAATCAGTATATAAATACATGGCGTACAGCTAGTAGTTTCATTATAACGACGCACAATATAACGATAATTCATCTATCAAAGAAATGCTTTTTTTACATATTTAATAGCGATTTTATTGATAAGTAGGCTTCTGAATCAGATGCCGTATGGTTTACAGCTAAAATTCCTTATTTATTTGATGTTTGATGTATTTATGCGTTGCTTATCAGGTTTTAAGATAAGCAATTTAGCAACTCAGACTCTGCTATTTTTCTATGTTTATGATATTCGTGATGTCAATTTGATGCCAAATCTCACAATGAATAATCTATCAAATTAATATTGAAAAGACCTTATCATTTTGACATAAAGTCTTAATGAGGGAAATTTTCAATTCATATTATTGATATTGAGGCTATTCAGCTTCCTCATCATGATTTTCTAATTTATCTTCTGCAACTTTTGCCGCTTCATAACCTGCAAACGCTCCCGCAGCTTTTTCTAAAAATCCTGCATCCGAATCCAGTTTATCGACTGCTTGCTCTGCTGCGATTGCACCTACAATTTGACCAAATTCGTCTAATAAGCCGCTCATTGTTGTTACTCCAAAAGAGTTTTTATTTGAGTGTGCAGTGTAATCAAAAGCATTGTAAATATTACAGAGAATGTGTTGTCCGTTAAAGATCATTTACAGATGATTCTGCGATGATTTTTTCTAAATGGTGAAGATTAAGACTGCTTTAATTTTTTAAATAATTAAAGCTTAAATGACTTCAATTTAATTACAGATGCATATATCCATTAAATCCGTAAATAAGTATTTTCCCAAACGGTTTCAGCAAAATCACCTTCGACCAATTGCACATAACGCCCATGGACTTGATCAATGGCGATACAATCATCCACATCTAAAACACGGTCTGTATGCTGTTTTTGCCAATGCTGTGCAAAGTACTGTTTGCCCTTTTCTTTTGCTTTTACAGAATTTTGTGCAACGACTAGAATATAACGATGTAACTCACCAAACTCGTGAGCATCGTAACCACCTAAATTAATAAGATAAAGTTTCTGATCTACCCGATTAGGATGTGCATCTGTAAACTGAATCTGATACTTCTTATTTTCAAATTCAAGCCCATTTATTTTTTGCCAAGCATCTATATGTAATCCGTCTTGTTCGGCAAACCATGCATGTTTGAGTTGGGGATAGATTTCTTCTAGAGAATCACCAACAGCTAGCACCACATCATGCACTTCTGTATTGGCACGTGCATGACGACCGCCAAGCATCACAATAAATAAACTGGGCATATTCTTTCCTTATGATCCACTCCTTCCCAGCACCTGATTTAAAATAAAGAACCTGAGAGGATTTATTCATTAAAAAATCGTGCTTAGCTTGCACCAAACACGATTTTTTAAGGCTTTGAGATTAATTACATCTCAACCATTTCCACGCCATCAATACGTGCAACCGTCATCAAGTCTTTATCGCCACGACCTGAAACAGTCGCAATAATAATCTGATCTTTACTCATGGTTGGTGCAAGTTTGGTCACGTAAGCCATGGCATGTGAACTTTCCAAAGCAGGAATAATGCCTTCAATGTGGGTCAAATCTCGGAAGCCTTGAAGTGCTTCATTATCATTGATTGGCACATATTCCACACGATGCATATCTTTTAAGAAGCTATGCTCAGGGCCAACACCGGGATAATCCAAACCTGCCGAAATCGAATGTGTTTCAATGATCTGACCTTGCTCATCCGACATTAAATAAGTGCGGTTACCATGAAGAACACCGACATGTCCTGCATTTAACGGTGCAGAGTGTTTACCTGTTTCAATGCCGTAGCCTGCTGCTTCGACACCGTACATTTTCACATCGGCATCATTTAAGAACGGATAGAATAAGCCCATTGCATTTGAACCACCACCGACACATGCAACCAATGCATCAGGAAGACGACCTGCTTGCTCTTGAATTTGTTTACGCGCTTCACGACCAATAATAGATTGGAAGTCACGAACCAATTGCGGATATGGATGTGGACCTGCAACTGTACCAATTACATAGTAAGTTGAATCGACATTAGTGACCCAATCACGCATTGCTTCATTCATGGCATCTTTTAATGTTTTAGAGCCACTTTCTACAGGAACAACAGTCGCACCCAATAAACGCATGCGATACACGTTCATTGCCTGACGTTTTACATCTTCAGAGCCCATGAACACAACACATTCAAGACCTAAACGTGCAGCAATAGTTGCAGTCGCCACACCGTGCTGACCTGCACCCGTTTCTGCAATAATTCTTTTCTTACCCGAAAGCTTTGCAAGTAAAGCCTGACCGATGGTGTTATTTACTTTATGCGAACCCGTATGATTTAGATCTTCACGTTTTAAATAAATCTGCGCACCACCCAACTCTCTTGACCATCGCTCAGCATGATATAAAGGACTTGGCCGTCCAACATAATAGGCTAAGTCGCGGTCGAATTCTGCTAGAAACTGAGCATCATCTTTCATACGGAAATAGAGTTTTTCTAAATCTTCCAAAGCTGCCATTAAAGTTTCTGACACAAAACGTCCGCCATGGATACCGAAATGCCCGTTTTGATCTGGGAATTGGGTATAGTCAATCGCATTTTGCTGATTACTTTGCTGATCCACGTTGGACTCCTTGCATAAATCGTTCTATGAGTTGTTGGTCTTTAATACCTTTTGCGGATTCTACGCCACCGCTGACATCGACAGCATAAGCATGTGTCGAGTGTATTGCATCTTCAATATTTTCAGGTTTTAAGCCACCTGCCAAAATTAAAGGAATATCGAGTTTTGGGAATTGTGACCAGTCGAAACTATGCCCTGTTCCACCTTTTAGTTCAGGATGCCATGCGTCTAAAAGCATAGCACTTGCTCCTGCCTGTTGGTATTGCAGAATAGTCGAAATTAGTTCTGAATATTCCACGTCAGGTTTGACTTGTAAAGCCTTGTACCAGCGTCGTTGATGCTGCTGCGCAATGTATCTGCACTGTTCTGCTGTTTCATCACCATGGAATTGCAGCACATCTAAAGGAACATCTTTCAGGACTTTTTCTATTTCGTCTTCAGTTGCATTCACGAATAGCCCGACAATACAGACATAAGCCGGAATATGTTGTGCCAATTGCTTTGCCAATTCAATATTCACATAACGTGGACTAGGTTCGTAAAAGACGAAACCTATCGCATCCACACCTGCATTTACAGCAGCATGAATATCCTGAATGCGGGTAATTCCGCAGATTTTGGCACGGGTACGCATATCACAAGGCTCTATTTTTCAGCTTAAACATCACTGATTCATATTTTTAAGCGAATCATTGTAATGCAATTTTCATGGCTTGCGTTAAAGTTCAGAATGATTATCTGTTTATCATTGTTTAATCAACGCTCCGACTTTATACTGCGCGCAAATGCAATGAGTCACTCTTTTGAGCTATAGGGAAGTTGGTGAAAATCCGACACTGCCCCCGCAACGGTAAGAATGAAAAGCATATTGAATAGTTAAATGAACATCAGTTTAACTACACCACTGCACTTGTGTGGGAAGGTGTATATGCAAATATGTATGAGACACTAACAATACATATTATATTTAAGTCCGGATACCTGCTTGTTGTGCCCTTTAACTCAATCATTCACGGGGAGTGAATGTATGGAGCATATCATGTCTGTTTTTTCTAAACCTACAACTTTTAAACCTACAGCACTTGTAGGCGCTATTGCTTTTGCAATGGGGTTATCTTCTAATTCTTTTGCTGCAACTCAAACTTCTGATACCACCGCGACATTGTCACCTATTGTTGTGACAGCGTCTCGTTCAGAAGAAAAAATTGAAAATGTTCCTGCACGTATTAGTATTATTGAACCCAATGTTCTCGAACAATCTCCAATTGCGTCTTTACCACAACTGTTACAAACAGATGCTTCTATCAATATGGTACAAAGCGGTGGTTATGGACAAGCTGCTTCTATCTTTCTACGTGGTGGCAACTCAAACCAAACGCTTGTTTTAAGAGATGGTGTTCGACTGAATTCAGCAACTTCTGGCGCAGCCTCTTTACCTTTTATTGATACAACCGATATTAAACAGATTGAAGTGCTGAAAGGCCCAGCTTCTGTTCTATATGGTACAGACGCAATTTCAGGTGTTGTACAACTGATTTCAAAGACACCTGAAAAAACTTCAGCTTTTGTAACTGCTGAAATGGGTGAAAATAACACCTATAAATCTGTCATTGGTGCTGACCTTGCTGAAGATGGCTTCTATGCTCAAGTGCGCGGACAACGCTTAGAAACAGATGGCACACCTGTAAAAGACGTAAAAAATGCACCAAATGCTGCCTTTGATCAAAAAGGCTATAGTGCAAAAGTAGGTGTTGATAAAGAAAGTTATGCAGCTTCGGTTGATTATAGTGAAAACAAAGGCTCTAGCGATTACGACAATTATGGTGCGCTCGTATCTCAAGACTTTAAAAATGAAATCCTGAATATTAAAGGACGTTTAAATATTCTTGATAACTTAGCAATTCATGCTCGTTTTTCTCAGTTTAAAGATGAAATAGATCAAAATAATTCACCCGATTTTGTACATAGCAAAACTCAAGAATCTGAAATTTATAGTCAATGGGGCTTTACACCCAACCAAAACCTCTTGGTCGGTGTAACACATCGCAATATCGATGGTGATATCCTTTCATTTGGCTCACCATACCAAGAAGATATTGATTCAACGGGTTATTACATTCAGCATAAATATGATCAAAATGGATTAAATACCCAAATTGGTATCCGTGTTGAAGACAATGAGAAGTTCGGTGCACATACTGTTGCTCAAGGATCTGTTCGCTATCAAATTCTACCATTAACCAGCATTTACGCAAATATTGGTTCTGCATTTAAAGCGCCAACACTCAATGATATGTACGGTTATGGTGGTAACACTGATCTCAAACCAGAAGAAAGCTTGTCATATGAAATTGGCGTAGACCAAAAACTAGCGTATAACATTTCAACAGGTTTATCTCTTTACACAACAAAAGTCGACAATCTGATTGATTTTGATGGTGTTCTGAATCAGATGAACAATCTTGAAAAAGCCAAAATGGAAGGTAGTGAGCTTTATGTAAAATGGCAAGGTGAAAACCTCTTTACAAATTTAAGCTATAACTATGTCCGTGCTAAAAATGAAAAGAATGATGAAGATTTAAGCCGCCGTCCTCGTCAGAATGTTTCTGTGACAATGGGTTGGGAAGATGAGCGTTATACATTCTCAACGACTTTGCTTGCCAATGGTCATTACGACAATAGTGCTTATGATAAAGTTCAAATCCCAGGGCATCTTCGTGTAGATATGCATGGACAATATAAGGTGAATAAAAATGTAGATGTTTTTGCGAATATCCAAAATGTCGCTGACTCAAAATATTCTACAGCTTACGGTAGTGATAGTTACTACATCAACGGTGGGCGTCTTGCCTCAGCTGGTGTAACTTTCCGTTACTAAAATCAAGCTTCAAAAAAACATTTAAAACAGCGCAGTTTATGGATAATGTTTTGACCGACATTATCCTTTTTCATTCTTTACCTAGGACAAAATTATGGGACATCGTTTAAGTAAAATTTATACACGTACAGGTGATACAGGAACAACTGGACTTGGTGATGGCTCACGTGTCTCTAAAGATGATTTACGTATTGCTGCATTGGGCGATGTCGATGAACTAAATTCTGCTGTTGGAATTTTACGTTCACAAATTGCAATCAGTGCCATTGCAGATAAAGCACCTTGGGATAAATCGTTAAGCCTAATTCAACACTGGTTATTCGATTTAGGTGGTGAAGTGTGTATTCCAAACTACATCCTACTCCAACCTGTTTGTGTAGAATTTCTAGAGAAAGAAATTGACCGTATGAATGAAGACTTACCCATGTTGAAAGACTTTATTTTGCCCGCAGGCACACTGTCATGCAGCTACGCACATCAAGCACGTTCAATATGTCGTCGTGCAGAACGCAGCTTAATGACGGTTCACAGTCGTGATCAAAATATTCAAGCAACTGCCTTACAACTCTTAAATCGTCTGTCTGATTGGTTATTTGTTGCTTCACGTGCTCTACAACGTGCCGAAGGTGGCAATGAAGTTCTTTGGCAAAAGAACATTAATGATACGATTTAATGATAAATCGCTATAAACAAATAAAAACTTAGCAGTATGATGGCCTTAGACAAGTCATCATTATTTGTCATCACTACTTTATAGCATTGAACAGAGTTCATTATGATCATCATCGGACATCGTGGCGCACGTGGTGAAGCCCCTGAAAATACACTCGGTGGGTTCCAATACATTCACAACTTAGGCATCCGTGCTGTAGAGTTTGATGTCCGACAGCTCAACGATAATGAACTTATTGTAATGCATGATGATAATTTTTTAAGAACAACAGGAATAAATCAACCACTCTACACATTAAATAGCACAGCGCTTGAAGCTTATAACCAAGCTAATATTTGGATGGATTGGGATAAACAAATCACTCCTACCCTCAAAAAATCCTTAAAAATCATGAATGATTTTGAACATATCGAAGTTGAAGTAAAAGCTGTAAAAAGCATGGCCGATGCCGAAAGACTGACGATAGAATTACAAAAACAATTACAAGGTTTTGAAAATACAGCCGTAATTACCAGTTTTGACCTAAAAATCCACCAAACACTGCAACAACAAAACTCTTGTTTTAAACGAGGCTTACTCATTGAAGATAGCATTGGGCAAAAAGCAATTGAACAAGCTTTAACATTAGAATGTTGCCAAATTGGATGGATGAATCAATTGGCGACAGATGAAATTATTCTAGCAACGCAAAAAGCACAGCTTAATATTTCTGTATGGACAGTCAACGATATAGAAAGAGCTAAAAAATTACGAGATTTAGGAATCCAAGGTCTCATTACTGATTTTCCCAAAATGATGCAAAAAGAATTACAGCAAATAAAATAATGCATATTGAAAATTGAAAATTGAAAATTGAAAAAATAAGTTAAAGTATTTGTTGTGTGAGAATATCTAAGGTTATTTTTTCCAATAAATTCAAGCACCATTTTTACAAAAATGAGTTTTTATGAGACAACATTATTGTGAAGGAATTTTGACATAACCCTACGCCTTTTAGGCCATTCATTTTTTTCGATTAAACCTATAAAATTCATGTTTTATTCTGTTACCGTTTTATACAATACAGATGTACACTAATACTGGTGAACAACTGTTCGCTCATGCTAATATTTGTGAATGTATAGCCTAGAAAAATATTGAAGCTATGCTTTCGATTTTTACCTTACTTCAAGGTTTTCAGGAGTGCTGTTGGAGATGAATGCTCCCCTACCCAAAGCCCCAATTAATTGGATCGGTGTTTTTGCGCTTGTGCTATTGCCAATCATCGCGCTAATTGCCATTCCTTTATATGCTTGGCATCATGATTTTAGTACAGCTGCATGGATCAGTTTATTTGTGTTGCTTGGTATAAGTAGTCTTGGTATTACTGCGGGTTATCATCGTCTTTGGGCACACCGTGCTTACGAAGCGACTTTACCACTCAAAATTATTTTAATGATTATGGGTACATTTGCAGTTCAAAACAGTATTTTGTTTTGGGCTTCAGGTCACCGTACTCACCATCGCCATGTAGATGATGTGGACGAAGACCCATATTCAATAAACAACGGTTTTTGGTATGCACACATTGGTTGGATGTTACGTAACTATCCTGCATCAGAATCAAATTATAAAAATGCACCAGATTTGCTGAATGATAAAGTTGTTATGTTCCAAGACAAATACTATGTTCCATTAGTAATTGCTGTTCATGCTGCCATTTTAGTACCCATTGGTTGGGCTGTTGGTGATATGTGGGGCGTGTTGTTATTGGGTGGTTTACTTCGCTTAATCATCAGTCACCATGTTACGTTTTTCATTAACTCACTTTGTCACATGTGGGGCAAACGTCCTTATACAGACGAAAATACAGCACGTGATAATTTCATCCTTGCCATTGCAACTTGGGGCGAGGGTTATCATAACTATCACCATATTTTCCAATACGATTATCGTAATGGTGTGAAATGGTGGCAGTATGATCCGACTAAATGGTTAATTTGGTCATGCTCTAAATTAGGTCTAGCAAAAAACTTACGCCGTATTCCAAGCTTTAATATTAAAAAAGCCGAATTAGCAATGAAGTTTAAATATGCACAACAAGATTTAGCTGTTTATGGTCATGATGTCAGTGCAGATATGGCAGCAATGAAACAAAGAGTTGCGCAAGAATATGATGCATTTACCCATACATTAAACGATTGGGCTAAATTGAAAGAACAAGAAATCCAAGCGAAGAAAGCATCTGTTGCAGAAAAGTTTCATCAAATGGATGGCAAACTTAAAGTTGATTTCCAACTGGTTGAACAAAAACTTGCTTTCCATCGTGAACGTCTAGAAACGTTAATGCGTGGCATCAAAAAGAACGTTGTTTCTTAATTTGGAATAGTTCTATTCGATTCATCAAATACTGAAAAGCTCCTAAATGGGGCTTTTCTTTTATCCAATTTTGGACAAAAATTCATACGGACAATATAGATAGGAAATAAAATGAATATAAACAACATCCCCTTTGCCACGACTAATTGGGCTGAAATTCCAATAACACGCCATGAAGGTGAAAAAGGCTATACCCTATGGCGTACTCAACAATTTAACAATATTCGTGTTCGAATGGTCAAATATTCCGCAGGTTACCTTGCAGACCATTGGTGTAAAAAAGGACATATTTTATTTTGTCTTGAAGGTGAATTAGTTACAGAGCTTGAAGATGGCAGAACATTTACACTGACTGCTGGAATGAGTTATCAAGTGGCGGACAATGCCGAAGCGCATCGTTCATCGACAATGACGGGTGCAAAATTGTTTATTGTCGATTAACAGCTTAAATATCGAATCACCGATGCAACTTTGCTATAGTTTGATCAAAGCCCTTTTGATATCCCATTATGCAATTCAATTCTCGTTATCCATCCCTCGACGCCAAACTCTACCATGAGCAAATGCCTGCCCCACTCAAGGGCGCTAAAGCAGGACATTTCAATGAAGCTTTGGCAGATCAATTACAGTGGTCGGATGAAGAAAAAGCCCAATGGGTTGAAATTTGTAGCGGGCAAAAAACCTTTCCAGAATTTCATCCACTGGCAATGGTGTATGCAGGGCATCAATTTGGGCAATGGGCAGGACAACTGGGTGATGGGCGTGGTTTGCTGATCGCACAAGTTTTAGATCGACAAGGTCAGACCATAGATTTACATTTAAAAGGTGCAGGTTCTACCCCCTACTCTCGCATGGGCGATGGTCGTGCCGTACTCCGCTCTGTAATTCGTGAATATTTAGCAGGTCATGCATTAAATTCACTTGGCGTTCCATCGAGTAATTCAGTCGGTTTCACATCATCTACTCAAGGTGTACAACGTGAAACTTTAGAACTGGGTGCGATGATGTTACGCACATCAGACTGTCATATTCGCTTAGGTCATTTTGAATGGATCAATCAATATCAGCCTGATTTATTAGCTGAATTTACGCAAAAATGTTTAGCGTGGCATTATCCTGAATGCTTAGACTCAGAACAGCCTATTCTCGCTTTTGCAACAAAAGTCATCCAAAATACTGCCGTGATGATTGCTAAATGGCAATTGGTCGGTTTCGCTCATGGCGTCATGAATACAGATAATCTCAATATTACAGGTTCAACCCTGGATTTTGGTCCTTATGGTTTTATGGAGCGTTTTCGCCCGAATTGGATTAATAATCACAGTGATTACAATGCACGTTATACCTATCAAAATCAACCAAGTATTGCCCACTGGAACTTATGGAATTGGTTAAATAATTTAATTCCACTTGCCCCTCTTGAAAATAAAGAACAGTTCAAACAAGACTTAGTCCAATGCCTAGAACATTTTGAACCAACTTTCTTAGAGCATTACACACATGGGTTATGTCAAAAACTCGGGCTTCCAACCTTCCATAAAGATAGTTTCGATTGTGGTATGGCTTTTTTAAATATTTTACAAAGCGAGCAATTAGACTACACCGATAGTTTTATTCGTTTGCAGAATAAACAGTATGAAGAAATTAAAGATGATTGTTTAGATCGTCGTCAATTTGAAAGTTTTTTAACTCAATATGAAAGTATCCGTGAAAAGCAAAATATTGCCGAACTTGATACTGAAATGAAACAAGCCAACCCTGTTTATACACTCAGAAATCATATGGCTCAAAAAGCGATTGAATTAGCAGAACGTAATGATTTTTCAGAAGTTAATCGACTATTCAAACTACTAAGTCAACCATTTACCAAACAAACAGATTTAGAGCAAGCTGAAGATCTCGCACCATTACCGAGCGATTTTCCAGAAGTGATGGTGAGTTGTTCGTCTTAAAAAAGCGGAGCTACTGCTCCGCTCAATTCAATCGCAGCGAATGCTATTCACAAATGCAGATCACCATAAATATTGCGCATATAAATATGTACTGAAGCGATGTGCATCATTCGTTGCCAGACTATCTGTTAAATATTTCAGACCAAAATTTTTATGCTGTACAGATATACCTAACGACTGTGTTTGTGGCTCTATATGTACACCATATTTAAATGGAGCAAGCTGCCAAAAACCATTTAGTTGTGCCAAAGTGACATACTCATTTGAAAAACTGCTAACACTAAAACTCCAAGGTTGTAAGTCCGGTGAATAGGTGATTTCAGAATTCATTTTAAAAGGTAGTTTTTGTTTATATTGTTTAGCCTTACTCAACTCCCCCGCCAGATCCATTCTAGGACGACTATTCTGATCGTAACGAATACTATATTTTGTAAATGGAGCATTCCTCCAGTATAAATAACTGAAAATATCTTCCACTTTAAAATTAATGTCCCAATTTTTTCCTATTTTACCCTGTAAGCCCAAATCTAAGGCATAACCATAACCGTTATCGGTCTTCCCATCCCAACCCAACTCATCTTCTTTTAATGCAGGCTGGTCATAACTGTAATCCAAATGACCATTTAACCAATTCACTCGATCCATAAGTTCAGTCATATTGGTTGTCTGACCTTGTCCCCTAAACATACCATCGACATAATGGCGCCCAATCAAAGCCGTTACACCCGTTACAATTTTCCAGTCTGGGTGAATATTCCAATCATAACCAAATCGGGCTCCTACTGTATCTAGATGTTGTGCTTCCAGTTCAAGTGCGTAATTGGAGTTTGCATTAATAAGTTTGTCATTTTTGATTTGATAATATAATTTTGCCATATCCTCACTAAAACGTAGTTGGTAGTCATATGACCATACCCAACCTATATTCCAGTGATCTTGTTGAGTCTGGAGTTTCATTTTACCTGTGGCAAAAGCATTTTTACCTTTTTCTAGATGTTTAGTGTCCCAATCATTCAGAAATGCATGTATGGAAACAGGATCACTGTACAACTCCGTATTAAGTGACAATTGTACAGTTTTTTCCGCAAAACACAGTGTGGGTAACAGTGTTAAAAATATAAGTTTTTTATTCATTTAATATAAAAGAAGACAGTGAATGCTGTCTTCTTCTCACAGGTCAAAATTATGGAGTGATATAAACAACAGTATTATCAATAAACTTCACAGCATATTGCTCTGAGGTATTTTTGGTTATTGTTCCATAGCTTGTCGTTCCGACTTTTACATCGGCAGTACTGAAGTTTTGAATATCAGCAATTTGAACAAAAGCACCATTTTTATGTTTAATCATACTACTAACGATTGGTTTCTCTAAAGTAATATCTTTCGTTGCAAATTCAATATCCAATGCATTTTTATCTACGACAACTGACACATTTGCTGTACCTTTCAAATAATCAGCACGCTTCGCTGTCACATCTATACTAAATGGGGTTGGAGTTGCATTTGCACCTTTTAACTTACCCGATAATTTAACTGCTAGATCTGCATTAATAAAATTCAGTGAGGTTTCTTTATCCTGACTAATATCAATTACTTTTGATAAATCATTATTTAATTTAATACTGGCATCAAGATCTAATGCTTCCTGTAAATATGAAACTTGACCTTTCAAAGTCAACTCATATGGTATGAGTTGTTCATTCGTGAATTGCCCATCACTAAACTTAACCGTTTTTGCAGCCATTGAAACCTCGTTCAATGTCGCTTTCACATCTGCACTTTCAAAGACTAAACCTTTTAATTGCAATAATGCTTGATTTGGTAATGTTTCCTGATTGTCTAAAGTATTAGAAACAGGATGCACTAACTTCGCCGTACTGTCGGCAGTAAAGCTAAATTTAGCTTTTTGCTGTACCGCATTGATCACTTCAATCGTACCGCCATTGGCAATTTTGAAGTTATAGGTACTTTGGTTTGCTACAAATGGAGCTTCTACAACAAGATTGCTCACACTTACTTTTGCTTGATTCGCATAGACAAAATTATCTTTGCCAGTTAACCAGTCGGGATTACTCCAATCCCCGATCATCGGTTGTTTAAAATCATCCCAATAGGCAACGTCTACAGTACCACTGACTTTTACAGAACCTGCAGCCACCTGTATTTGTAGAGTATTATTCTTTAAGTCATATCCCAAAGGATATTCATTCTTAATTGCATCATTTTTTAATAATTGCTCTAAATCAGCAGCACTGTATTGTTTAGATTGTCCTTGTGAATTTTCTTGTGCAAGCTCTGAGAGAGTAAGAATAATATCACTGGCACGACCTAAATCAGAAACCGTGTTATTAATCACCTCAACTGGTGTTTTATAATTATCAGCAATATCCTGAAAGCCATCATAATAAGAAATGATCGCTCTAGTTGTTTCAATTAATTGTTTCGCTTTGTCCAGATCTGAAACGGGTGTTGTTACATTCCCCCCTGATCCACCTCCATTTGGACCACTACCTGATGAACCACCACCTCCACAAGCGACCAAAGCCGAACTACACATAATCACAAGCAATGTTTTTTAAATAACATGAGATACCCTTTTTTTATGAATTTACAGATGAGTAAAAAGTAATTTTTTGTAAATATATAACTCTATAAAAATATATTGTAATTCTCATATTTTCAATAAAAACTTGACCAAACTTACTAAATTATTTCTAATAATAAATACTGATAAAAACATTAAATGACCACATTAATTTTAACCGAAAATATAGTTTAAGCTAAAAAATTGAAGGATATACGAATCTATATACGGCACAATTCAATTAATTTAGAATAAATTTTGCGAATAAAAAATAATTCCGTTATCGGCTATACTCATACTTACCCACAATTTCTGTGGATAAACGTGTGTTTATCCACAGGATAAATCTACAATCACAAATCAACTACAGCTTCCACCATTAAAGTGAATAAAATTCAAACAACACATAGGCTTGCATAATTTGAAATTTAAAATGAATAAGAAATGTATTTTTTCCCTTTTGATTCTTATTGCGGTGACAATTACGAGCATATTTGCTTATCAAAAATATAATAAATTCATTCCAACAACAGAAGCTGCAATACACGTTAAAGCTTTAAATGAAGCTGATAGCATCAAAATTCGTCAACAGACACCCATTACACAAGTTAAAGTTTATAAAACAGATCGTGTGGTTCAATTATTACATCGTGATCAAGTGATCCGAACTTATCCTATGCGTTTAGGTTTTGACCCGATTGGACATAAAGTCAAAGAAGGCGATGGTAAAACGCCTGAAGGCACTTATATTTTAGATTGGCGTAACCCTAAAAGTGCTTTTTATAAATCACTGCATGTGTCCTACCCAAATGTTCAGGATCAAGCTAAAGCCAAGCAACTTGGTGTTCCTGCGGGTGGTGATATTATGATTCACGGTTCTGCAACAACCTCACAAATTGAAAAATTTCCTAGTCTAATGAGATATTTACCAAGAAATGATTGGACTTGGGGCTGCGTAGCCGTTAGAAATATAGATATGGATGAAATATGGACATTGGTCGATGATGGTACAGTCATTACGATTTATCGATAAATTTTGATATTAAAGAATAAAATGAGTAAAGCATGACAGATGATGAAATTCAAAAATTGGCAGTAATCATTGCCCAACAATGTGCTAAAGCGGAACTCAGTTATCCCTTTGGCGATGATATCCCTGTCTTTAAAGTGATGGGGAAAGTTTTCATGCTGACATCGACATTGAATGGAAAAAAGTTTGTCAATTTAAAAGTAGATCCAGATGAAAGTGAGATGCTTCGAGATACCTATTCATCTATACGTGTGGGTTATCACATGAATAAAAGACATTGGATTTCAATTTATGAAGGAAAACAAATTCATGTTGAATTGATTGAAGATTTAGTCAAAGCATCTTATGAATTAGTTGTTTCAAAATTAACTAAAAAGCAGCAACAAACTTTGGCGGTTCATGCTCAGATTAAATAAATGCTAAAGATTACCAACTTCTAATCTATGAGCATTCTAATAATGAGCCCAATCATTCGAAACGGTAAGCTAATTAAATAGAAGAATCCCGAAATAAGCCATTCATCTAGAAAATAATCTGTCCAATTTCTGGATGAACCACGTCCCTGAGGATATGGCGCAATAAAATAAGTGAGTATAAAAAAAATTACCATTAAAATGAGCAAAATATAATTTCCCATTCCCGATACAAAGAAGCCTATACCACAGGCAAAACCTGCAATAAAAAATAGCATGGCAAAAAATCGGCGAGAATAATAATAATAATCAGAGATATCATTCATATTAAAGGCATTCTTATTTTAAGATCGTTATTTATACAAATTATTATCAATATTTCACTTATATTTTCAACTTAAAAATATCTTTTACCGTAACGAATAAAATTTTTATTTTCTAGCAAGAGCTTAAATAAATCATGGTTTATTTTTAAGTATCATTTATTTTAAGCAGCAATATTGCATTCCCAAAAAGAATACATATTTAAAATATAAGTTATGTGTTTATTTATTCACCAATCAAAATAAAACTTATGAACATTTACCCACAAAAACTGTGGATAAACTTGTGTTTATCCACATTGAACAACTTAAAATGTAGAAAAATTAATCTTCTGGATATTCAAATCGATAGCCTACACCATATACAGCTTGGATCCATTCATGACGGTTTCCAGTTTCTGCTGCATCCGATATTTTTCGACGTAAGTTTTTGATATGACTATCAATAACACGGTCAGCAACATCAAAACTATCTGGATTAATATGGTCTAAAAGTTGTGCTCTAGAATAGACTTGGCCCAAATGTTCGAGGAAAAGTTCTAATAGGCGAAATTCAGTTGGCGTTAAATTCAACGACTTTTGTTGATACCAGATGCGTTGTTGTGCTTTATCAATACGGAAAAGATCATTATTTTCTGGTTCAGCCTTACGCTCTAAACGACGTAAAACGGCTTGAACACGAGCCACCAACTCTTTTGGACTAAATGGTTTACAGACATAGTCGTCTGCACCCATATTTAGCCCTAAAACACGGTCAATCTCTTCAGTACGTGCTGTTACCATAATAATTGGCAAATCGGTCTGTTCACGGACTTTACGGCAAATGGTTAGACCATCCATACGCGGAACCATCAAATCCAAAACCATCAGGCTTGGTTTGCGCTGTAAAAAGCTATCATACGCTTCCTGACCATCATGAAACATACTGACTTCAAAGCCTGCAGCTTCAAGATAATCACGTACCAGTTGCGCAAGTTCAACTTCATCTTCTACAAGCATGATGTGTTTCATGTGCTGTTTTTCCTTTTAACTCTTTATATGTTTTGAAAATGTCAGCTTGCAACGCAAACCACCTAATGGAGAATGATCAAATGTGAGTTCACCACCCAAAGCTTGTGCAATTTTACCTGATAAAGCTAAACCCAAACCTGTACCGCCAGTGCTACGTGTCCGTGAATTATCCACACGGTAGAAACGTTCACCCAAACGTGCAATTTGTTCATCGCTCAGTCCTAAAGGGCTATCATCCACAATAACTGACCATGTCTGTGCATCTTGTATCGTATGAACTCTGACTTCACCACCAGCTTCGGTATAGCGAATACTGTTGCTCAGTAAGTTGACCATAATTTGCTTAAAGCGATCTATATCTAATTGTAATTTTACACCTTCACCTTGTGCAGAAATGGCTAACTGAGCCTGTTCAAATTTAGGTTTAAAGTTCTCAATTTCTTGTAAAACCACCACCCACGGATCAATTTCGGCAAAATAAAATTTCAATTGCTGCGCTTCTGCCTGTGCTAAATCTGCAAGATCTTGGGTGAGTTTTTTTAAACTGGTCACTTGGCGTAACATTGAATCAAAATGCTCAGGTGTTGGTTTACGAATCCCATCTTGCATGGCTTCAATCTGCGCCTGTAATACAGCTAATGGCGTTTTCAACTCATGTGAGGTATCGGCAACCCACTGACGGCGAGAAGTCTCATGCTGATCCAATATGGTCGCTAATTCATTAATTTCATTTGATAAATCACCCAGTTCATCATCACGTTTAACAATAACTTGATGCTGAAAATTACCTTTGGTCAATTCACGAGTCGCATTTAATAAGCGTTGAATTGGCTTTTTAAAATAGGTTGCCAATAACAAAGCAGCAACCAAACTTGCCAATAATGTCAGAATATAAATAAGGACTAAATAACGCTTTTGGTTGCTAAAGAAGTTAATACTCAGTGCATCATCTTGATCTAAAACAGGCTTTAATCCCAAGTAACCAACAATTTTCTGATCGACTGTAATCGGACGATAAGAAATCTGATCATTAGATGGCTCACCTAGAATAAATTGCTGTTTTGCATCATAAAGTGACAAACGTGAACTTAAACCTAGACGGTCTGGCATAGAGATAAAACGACGTTTACCATCTTTCTGATCGGGTGAAACTAAACTTGAGTTTTTATTTTTTGCATTTTTGTCAGTAGGTTTAAATAGATTCTGATTGGTACTTAATGGGAATTTTAAGCCTTCAAAAGGTTGATATTCTGAAGGTAGGTTTTCTTCGAGTATTTTTAATTCGACTTGATCAATTTTACTCTGCTCCGTATTTGCAACCACAGAATTCATCGCCGTGTGTTCTTTAAAATAGCGTTGTTGCAAGGCAATATCATACTGTCGGCGTAACCACCAATGCGACAACTTATCGTAATCGTCTGGTGCAGCCTCACCTTCCACTTGGAAAATCTGTGCCTGAACTGCATTGCCCCAGTCCTGATAAATACTATAAACACTTGCCAAATTTTCAATCAGATGATCGAGTTTCTGCATTTCCACATCTGCAACATATTTAGCAAAGTTTTTCTGCATCGTCCAATGTAAAACACCTAAGCTCACAGTGGTAATGACCAATGTAGTCAATAAGACTGTTAAAAATAAGCGTAGTGCTATGGGAACTCGACGTATCTTCAAAACCATCTCACATTTTTCTTCTCATTTCAGTATTGTATAGAACAGTCTTCAAAAATACTCTCCATTGTTTCTACATCATTATTATCTATTCTTTATCCTATCGACAGAGCATAGAATAATTTGGGTGTTGTAATAATGAAAGCAATGACAAAAATCACAATGGTGACTGCAAGTATTTTAACTATGGGCGCATTAAGTGCGTGTCAGTCTACTCCAGCCCCTCAAAAAGATGATCATCGTGGTCATATGATGGGACAAAAGCATGAGCGTTTAAGCCCTGAACAACGTGAACAAAAGCAACAAATGCGTGCGCAACATAAAGAGATGCGAGAACAAGTTAAAAAAGCATGTGATGGAAAAGCGATTGGTCAAGCTGTTCAAGTAAAAACGGGCGATCAAGTGATTGATGGCTCATGTAATATCGTGTTTAAAGCAGACCGTAAAGCCATGGCGGATATGAAACATGACATGCGTAAACATGGTCGAATGATGCGTCACGAAGGTCCTCACATGAAAGATATGACAGCGGAACAACGTGCCCAAATCAAGCAACAATTTGAACAAAAGCGCACAGAGCGTAAAGCACAATGGGATGCAATTCAAAAATCGTGTGCAGGACAAACTAATGGTCAAGCCATCCAAGTAAAAATGGGCGATAAAACATTAGACGGTAAATGTATTGTTAAATTCCAACCAGAATTTAAAGTAAATCATACAATGCCATCGAATAGCGTTCCAAGTTCACCGAAAGTATAAGCGGTAAATCTAACAATACTCTCCCCAAAGGTGCTATTCAGCACCTTTTTTTATTGGACATATCTTTTTACGATTTTGACCATTTGCACCCTTAATTTTTACTGAAAAGTGTTTACACTCAATATACTTACAGTATTCAATGGTTTTTTCTTTGACTTTACAGTCACAGAGAAATAACCATTGAATACTTGTACGTGACTATAAGATGTTGCACGATATAGCAGAACAAGTATGTGTCTTCAAAAGACGCACATCGTATTTATTAGGATTATAAATCTGGTTTAACCAGTATTGAGGAAACCGATATGCCACAATACAAAGCACCCTTACGTGATATGCAATTCGTTTTGCATGAATTATTAAATGCTGAAGAACATTACGCAAAATTACCTGCATTCCAAGACACTGTAAGCCGTGAGTTGGTTGATCAATACTTAGAAGCTGGTGCTGATTTCTGTGAGAATGAACTTTCTCCAATCAATCAAACTGGTGACCGTGAAGGTTGTACATGGAATGATGGCGTTGTAACGACTCCAACAGGCTTTAAAGCTGCATATGACAAATATGTAGAATTAGGCTTCCCATCTTTATCTGTTCCAGAAGAACACGGTGGTCAAGGTTTACCAGGATCATTAGCAACTGCTATTTCTGAAATGGTTGGTTCTGCAAACTGGGCATGGGGTATGTACCCTGGTCTTTCTCATGGTGCGGTTCGTACTATTGAGCATCACGGTTCTGCTGAGCAAAAAACAACTTATTTACCTAAACTTGTTTCAGGTGAATGGACAGGTACCATGTGTTTAACAGAATCTCATGCAGGTTCTGACTTAGGTATTATCCGTTCTAAAGCTGAACCACAAGCAGATGGTAGCTTTGCAATTTCTGGCGAGAAAATCTTTATCTCTGCTGGTGAACATGACATGGCGGATAACATTATCCACATCGTTCTTGCTCGTTTACCAGGCGCGCCTAAAGGTACTAAAGGAATTTCGTTATTTATCGTACCTAAATTCAATGTAAATGCTGACGGTTCTGTAGGCGATCGTAATGCAGTACGTTGTGGTTCGATCGAACACAAAATGGGTATTCATGGTAATGCAACTTGCGTCATCAACTTTGATAATGCAAAAGGCTTCCTGATTGGACCTGAAAACCGTGGTCTACATGCAATGTTCACATTTATGAACACTGCGCGTATTGGTACTGCTGTTCAAGGTTTAACAGCTTCTGAATCATCGTTCCAAGGTGCGCTTGCATATGCGAAAGATCGTTTAGCAATGCGTTCACTTTCTGGTCCTAAAGCACCTGAAAAAGAAGCAGATCCAATTATCGTACACCCTGCTGTACGTAATATGCTGATGACGCAAAAAGCATTTGCTGAAGGCGGTCGTGCATTGGTTTACTTCCTATCTCAATATGCAGATACAGTAGAACAAGGTGCAACTGAAGAAGAACGTAAATTCGCAGACAACATCCTGTCACTTCTTACTCCAATTGCAAAAGCATTCTTGACTGAAACAGGTTCAGAATCTGCAAAACACGGCGTACAAGTATTTGGTGGTCATGGCTTTATTTCTGAACATGGTATGGAGCAAATTGTACGTGATACACGTATCGCTTGCTTATACGAGGGCACAACTGAAATTCAAGCTTTAGACTTATTGGGTCGTAAAGTTTTGGGGACTCAGGGTGCAATGTTGAAAGACTTCACCAAAATCGTTCATAAATTCATTGAAGCAAACAAAGACAATGCTGCAATGCAAGAATTTGTTGAGCCGCTTGCTGCGCTGAATAAAGAATGGGGCGATTTGACCATGCAGATTGGTATGAAAGCAATGCAGAACCCTGACGAAGTTGGTGCTGCTGCGGTTGATTACCTCTACTTCTCTGGTTATGTAACGCTTGCATTCCTATGGGCACGTATGGCACTTGTTGCTCAAGAGAAATTGGCTGAAGGTTCTACTGAAACTGGTTTCTACGAAGCAAAAGTTAAAACAGCTCGTTTCTACTTCAAGAAAATCTTGCCACGCGTTCGTTCACATGTAGACGTAATCGCAGGTGGTTTAGATCCATTGATGTCATTAGATGCAGAAGACTTTGCGTTCTAAGTTGATATAGTTCTGTAATAAAAAACTGTACTCACCAGTGCAGGATTAGAGAAAGGACAATCATAGCTTTGGTTGTCCTTTTTCTTTATAAAGAGATACAGTTTTCCTCCTTCATTAAGCCTTCTGATCTATCCTTAAAAATACGCTTAGATTAGACTGCTTTAAAAGTTATAGATTTAAAAACAAATAGGTGAGTAATCATGCCAATTTATAATGCACCTCTAGCGGATATGCGTTTCATCCTGAATGATGTTTTCAATGCAGAACAATTCTGGCAATCAAATGAAAACCTTGCACATCTTGATGCTGCAACAGCTGAAGCCATTCTTGAAGAAATGGCAAAATTTGCTCAAAACGTAACATTGCCACTCAACCGTTCAGGTGATGAAGAAGGCGCACATTTTGAAAATGGTGCAGTCACTACTCCAGCTGGCTTTAAAGCAGCATTTAAACAATATGCCGATGGCGGTTGGATTGGTTTAGGTGCAGAAGAAGAATGGGGCGGTCAAGGCATGCCTAAAATGCTGACAGTACTTGCAGATGAGATGTTATTTGCAACTAATCCATCTTTCATGCTTTACCCACTGCTTTCAGTTGGTGCAGGTATGGCTTTGAACAGCTATGCATCACAAGAACAGAAAGAAACATATTTACCAAAAATCTATTCAGGTGAATGGTCAGGTACGATGTGTTTGACTGAGCCACATGCAGGCACAGACTTAGGCATTATCAAAACTAAAGCTGAACCGAATACAGATGGTACTTACAACATCACAGGTACAAAAATCTTTATTACTGGTGGTGACCACGATCTTGCTGAAAACATCATTCACCTTGTTTTAGCAAAAACACCAGATGCACCTGCGGGTTCACGTGGTATTTCACTATTTATCGTGCCTAAATTTATGGTCAATGCAGATGGTTCACTGGGTGAACGTAATACTGCTGGGCCTGGTTCAATTGAACACAAAATGGGGATTAAAGCCTCTGCAACGTGTGTCATGAACTTCGATGCTGCAAAAGGCTACCTTGTAGGTAAAGAAAACGAAGGGCTTGCTGCAATGTTCGTAATGATGAACTACGAACGTTTGTCTATGGGTATTCAAGGGCTTGGTGCTTCTGAATATGCTTACCAAAATGCTGCACAATATGCGACAGATCGTTTACAAGGTCGCAGTGCAACGGGTGTGCAATCTCCTGAAAAACCAGCGGACAGCATTTTAGTTCATGGTGATGTACGTCGCATGTTACTCAATGCGCGTGCAAACAATGAAGCTTCTCGTGCATTTGCAGTCTATGTCGGTCAACAACTCGACATCACTAAATTCTCGACTGATCTAGAAGCCGTTGCTGCTGCAAACAACCGTGTTGCACTACTAACACCCATTGCTAAAGCATATTTAACAGATACCGCTTTTGATGCAGCAATTGATGCGCAAATGGTCTTCGGTGGTCATGGTTATATCCGTGAGTGGGGCATGGAACAATGTATCCGTGACTTACGTATTGCACAAATCTACGAAGGTACTAACGGCGTTCAGTCTCAAGATTTAATCGGTCGTAAAACCATTAAATGTAATGGTGCTTTCATTGCAGAATATATTGCGGAAATTCGTGATTTTGCCAATGGTTTAGACACAGATTTGAACTTCATTAAAGATGCAACTTTAGATGTGGCAATTGAAGTGGAAATGATCACTCAATACATTTTAGAACGTTCAAAAGAAAGTACTGAATTCTCTAATGCTGCCGCAGTAGATTATTTACACGCAGTCGGTCTACTAAGCTTCTCTTATATGTTTGCAAAAATTGCCAATGCTGCAAAAGATAAGCAAGGTCAATTTTACCAAGACAAATTGGCATTGACGCATTACTTCATCCAGCGCATTCTGCCAGATATCAGTTCTCGCATTACCAAAATTAAAGCGGGTGCAGAAGTGATTATGGACTTTAGCGAAGATTACTTTACCACTCAGTCTTAATTTCTCAGGATTTTAACTGATAAAAAATGCCCGATATTTCGGGCATTTTTTATTACTCATCTAAGTTGTAAATCTGTTCAACTATTGTTGGGATAATACTTTCTAATCGACTCCGCCATTGCAGAATTTTGCTCTTGCAACGCCTTCGCTACATTCTCTGCATCATCAACAGAACGGTTTTGACTGACTTTAAATTTTCCTACTATTGATTCTATTTTAATTTCAACTGCAACAATCTTTGCTAGCTGTTCTTCAATAAAATCATGAGGAGCATCCCCCATCTTCCACGGTAAAGCCTGTGTTGATTCATGAGTTCGAGTTAAACGCGCCAATACACCACGTAAATATCGATCATCTTCAAGCTTTTGAATTGTCCCTTTCACATGCACGACTCGATAATTCCATGTCGGCACTACTCGGTGATGTTCTAACTTCCCCTCATACCAATTCGGAGAAATATAAGCTTGCTCTGCCTGAAAAATCACATAAGCAGATAAAGGTTCATTCAGTATGCTAAATAAAGGATTAGCTTTGGCAATATGCCCTTTTAGTACCCCAAACTCTCCCTCTGAACGATCCAATTCAAAAGGAATATGATTCGCTTCAATTTCACCATCTTGTACAACAATCAAACTCCCCAATGGATTCTTTTCAATTAGATCGAAAAGTTCAGGAAGGTTGTCTTGGTAAAAATGCGTAGGAAGATACATTTTCAATTCTCAATAATCGTGGAAAAGCCTAGATAAAATAACATCAAATATCTGTATTGATATATCTATAAATTGTCACTTGTCATTCATGTGCATGAAACTTGCATACTATTTACTGTATTTAAAATCAGCGAGTTGGAGGAAGCTATGAATAAAGATCCACGTGTAGAAAAAATTGAAAACCTCCTCGATAAATTGGGCAATATTGCGGTTGAGACATTTCATTACATCGCATTATTTATTATTGGCTGTATGATCGCTTGGTCAGCGGTGCATACGATCATTGAGATTCTGACTGTAAAAAAATATGCCAGTATTGATGATATTTTATTGTTATTCATCTATTTAGAATTAGGTGCAATGGTAGGGATTTATTTTAAAACCAACCATATGCCTGTGCGTTTCTTAATTTATATCGCAATCACTGCACTCACGCGATTACTAATTTCAGATATTCAGCATGACCATAAAGCAGATATGGACTTAGTGATTATCACTGGATCAGTTTTAATTTTAGCCATTGCAATTTTGATCGTGAGATATGCATCTTGGACATATCCTTCTGTCATTCGTGATAAGCACACTGAAAAATCATTGCCCCATGGCAAAACACCACGACCGGAAGACGATGAACTGGCCTAGTCTCTTGTCTTGATTCATACGCTTACCCTTCTCCCTAAACAAAATTAAAGAAATTCCTTATGAAAGCGCAAAACATAGAGGAGAAGGGGCTTCTTAATATGTTAAAACTCTTGTATGCATTCATATTGATCATAATGACGGTTTTTAAAACATGTTCAACGATTATTAGGCACTTGTAAATAACGACCATTTTGGAAAATCCAATGCATACCAGCCTGTGGATCAGGTAATCCATAACGGCGCCAATCACTAATTAAGGTATATTGTGAGCTTTCTATATGACCACCCTCACCATTTACATAACCATAACTGCTACCTGAATACTCCGTCCGCGTTGGAAACTGATGATTATAAATAATTGTCACACCATTTTGTGGTGGATAGTTTTGACTTGGATAACTAGGAGTTGGATAGTTTGGATATGGTCGGTTTGGATAATTGGGATAACTTGGATAGCTCGGGTACGGACGATGTGATGGAGGTCGAATAGGAATTTCCTGTGACATTTGACGACCATATTGATCTGTATATTTATAAGTCGTTGTTGGATATCTCTTTTGAGGGCGCTCAACACTACGATAATTGCCCCAATCTTTAGCATCTGCCCATACCATAATCGAAGTACCTGAAAGCATCAACATCAAGACACTTAAACTGAGTATCTGTTTCATTTCAACCTCCAAACTTGAACTTATACACAACAGGTTAATACATCATTCAAGATAAATAATGGATGAATTACAGTCAAAATTTAATCTTCTTTATTGTTTATACCTCAACTTGGGTAAATTCCGACATCAATCTGATAAAATATAATTTTAATCTGATGAGTGCTGTATTGTGGCTGAACTGAGCTTTGACCGTTTACATCAATTTTTTTGCAAAATCCCAAGTGTGCAAGAGGCATTTATTGATAGCTATGGTTCAGATGGCAAACAAGCATGGTGGTTTAAATTTCAAATCAATATTGACCATCCTTTAGCATGGCAAACTGTGCAAGAACTTGGTCATGTTTTAAATTATATTTCTAAAAATGAGCGTCTTCCGACTCAATTTTTGCCTGTTTCCCCTCCTCCTTATATGAATGGCGAAGCAAAACAATTTTTAGCCTGGGTGATTCAATGTAATCATGCAGATTTTTCACCCAATGTAGTATGTGACTGGTTAGAGGCTCGTCTACCGAAACCTGTAGATGATGAGAGTAAATGGAAAATCAAAACTGATATTCAAGAGCTCGATAAAATTTCAGATAAAGATTTAGATAATATAATTCCACCGAATCCACAAAACTAAATAGACAGCTATTTTCAAGAGCCTAATTATCTCTTAATGATCTTAGAAGTCTTGTTAGTAGTTTATTCATTTTAAGCTTAGTTTTTATAAAATTTTGAGCCTAAATCATGTACCGAAAACCACTCTATTCTGTACATGATTTTTTAAACCAATTAGAAAGTAGACAACCCACTCCATTCCATAAAGCGATACAGCCCATATTTTAAGCTAGAATCGTCTGCAAATTTACTGTAATCCACACTCATATTGCGACCATTCAAATTCGACCAAGCAGTATTAAAATACGTTTCGGCATCGACAAAAACCTGCTGTTGAGGTGTGCCGACAACACGTAAATCTGTTTCCAAATTATAATTCTTCAGATTTCGTGCTGTGAAATTGGCAGAACCTAAAATCATTTCTGCAGATTGAGTATTACGTTTTACGATCATTTTGCTATGGCATTGCTCACCTTGTGTATTGCACCAACGTACATCAACACCTGCTTCATGCAATTCAGAAGCCACTTGTCTATTCGGAATACCATTCTTCTGGCGACCAAAAGCATCTTTATTGGGATCAAGTAGCACTCGTAATTTAACACCACGTTCTTTTGCTGCAATTAAGCCTTTAACAATTTGACGTTCTGACAAGTAGAACATTGCCAAATCTATCTGATCATTGGCTTTGGCAGATTCAAGCATTTTCAAAACAGCATCATAAATGGCTTTTTCAGTCAGCACCTGAACCTGTGGTTCATTCACATCGCCATCCAGTTTACCCATCGCAACAAATGGTGTTGTTCCACCAGACATCATTGCTACCGCCTGTTCGGACTTGAGCACATCGGCAGCAACAGGACCTGTTACCATCAGTGCAACATTAGAATGACTTGAGCTACCATCATGCGGATTCGCAGAAGTCACAATGGTTTTCCAACCTTCTGCGGTATCTGCAACAATGGTTTTACGATGATTAGCTTTGAAATTAAATAAGTTCAAATAACTACGAATCGTGATTGGATCTTTACCAAACGGATTACTTAGCCAACCTTTTTCCGCATTATTTCCGGTATCCTGACAACATAAATACCAAAAGCCTGACCATGTCGGATTAGATGCACGTAATGGCGTTAAATTAGTTTCAATTACTTCAATACCGCCCTGACGCAACTTACGATATTGTTCAGGATTCGTTCCACCATAGACCGAGTTAATCGGATCGGTAATAAATTTGATGTCTAACTCAGGATTCACTACTTTTTGATTGATCAATGCCTGTGTCAGTTGTTCTGTTAACTCTCGATGTTGAACTGTTGAATCACCGACCTCTTTATTAAACAGAAACATATCGATAACAATGGTGGTTTTTGCCTCTTTAATCAATTGTAAAATCTGATCAAAAATATGTTGATCAATCTGCTGCTTACCTTGTGCATCTATATAGGTCTGATCAGCAATAAATTTCACATTGCCATGATGGAGTGGCCCTGTATAGTTCAGTCCTTGTGGCATAGGTTTGACACTGTGATAAACGGCTGAAGACAAATAGCCCAGTGCCAGTACGCCTAAAATCAAACTGAAATAGTGTCGTTTTGACCAGTTCAGCTTGCCGTGAATTTTATGAAAGATACGCATATTAAAAAACCTAATCCAATATCATCAGACTAGGTCTTATCTCTTTATTTTTCAATAATGATTTGGTGAATGAATGCAAACAAATTAAAACTTGTAATTCACACCAATCACGAAATTACGTCCCATTTGCGGAATATTAGATAAGAACGAGGCATGTTCATAAATCTTTTCATCCAATAGATTATTGGCATTCAAAAAGACTTTCGCTTCCTGTTTATCTGAAACAGGATATTTATAAGCAATACCAACATTCACTAGATTATAACCTTTGGTCTGCGTTTCATAAGCTGCGAACTTATCCTGATTAAACACATGCGAATAATCTGCCGAACCTGACCAATGATCATCAAAATTAGCATTCACTCGTGTGCCTAAACGACCTGCAGGTACACGAGGCGCGTTCTCTGCATCAATTTTTCCACGTACATAATCACCAAACAAACTGGCTCTATAAATATCGTTAAACTGATATGCCACTTCGACTTCTGTACCATAAAACTTTGCTTTATCTTGTGAATATTCAATCAAGCGAAAATTCTCATACTGATCTAATGTTTTGGCATAAATATAATTGTCGAACCAATTGTGATAGAGATGGATGTGATAGCTGAGTTTATCTGCATCATAATGCAGCCCCAATTCTACATTATTAGATTTTTCTTTCTCTAATCCATCATTACCCAGCTCATAAGTATTAGTCGCAAAATGTGCGCCATCTGAATAGAGTTCTTGCGCCAATGGTAATCTCTCCTGATGAGACCCCACCAACGATAATTTATAGTTCGGTGCAAATGCCCAATTCACAGCACTTGAGTAGGAAAAGGCATTGCCATCAAAATCTTTCTGCTCAGAATCTACGTCTATTTTTTGATGGTCAATACGAGCCCCTAGCTCCACATGAACATCATCTATTTGACGATGCTCTACACCAAATAGGCTGTATTTCTGAGTTTTATTCGGTGCAAGAACGGCTTCTTCTCCCGTAATATCGAGTTTTTGCTGACTCATCTGCACACCAAATACGCCTTCCCAAGCTGCAATAGGATTATGTACCAGTTCGACACGACCTTCATAACCTTTACTTTTAAAGATGGTCATAGCTTCACTGCCTTCAATTTCATCATGTCGATAATCGGTATAACTTGCCTGTGCACGTAATTTTTTAAATCCTGCAAATGGCTCATTCAATTCAGAACGGAAATCATATCGCTCAGTTTTCATATCAATCCACGGGCCAGACTCAGTATGATCATGTGCTTCTTCATCGCCATGATCATGATCGTCATGACCACCGCAATGTAAATGATCACCATGTAAATGGCAGGATTCATATTCATGGCTGTGCCCTGGTAAACCATACTGATCCTGACGATTACTATATGATACCCCTGCGAAACCACGCTCACCAATCCATGACAATCCAACATTAACATTTTCAGACTCTGAGAATGTATTGCCTACACGACGCTCTTTCATAGTATGTGAATGATCACCATGATCTTCCGTGACGATATAATCAGGGCTAATATAATCATTGGCATCACGTTTTAAACCTTCCACACGCAAAGCCACATTTTGCCCTAGGCCCGCAGTGAAACCTGCTTGTGCCATCTTTTCGTCATTGCCAGTGTTATAGCGCATACCCACATTGCCTTCATAGCCATTTTCAGGCATCTGAGTAGGAATTTTCGTGTCTATAATATTCACTAGGCCACCAACAGAACCTGCACCATATAACAATGTTGATGGCCCACGAATCACATCAATTTTCTGGGCTAGTTGTGGGTCAATCGTCACTGCGTGATCAGGAGATAAACTAGAGACATCCATAGTCTCTGTTCCATTCTGTGTCACTTTCACTCGTGCACCTTCCTGTCCACGAATGACTGGACGACTTGAGCCAGCGCCAAAACTATTGGAATATACGCCCAATTCATTTTTTAGCGCTTCCCCAAGCGTACTACCACCCTGCTGTAATTTTTCACGTGAAACAATTTGATCCGCCACACCAAAATCATCAACACTTGGATCTAATGGATGAGCGGTTATCGTAATTGTCTCAAGTTGTTTAATATTTTTATCTTGATCTGAGACCGTTGCCGACTCTGCCCAAATAGAGGTTGAAATAATTGTAGAAATGGAAAGTGTTAGGGCACTTTTAGTAAAAGACATATGATTGCTCTCAAAGCTCAATATTTTCAATAATGTTATATTATAACATTTCAATTATTTTGCAATAAAAAACATTCTCCTCCCTATTTTTTGTTTAGAATCAAATTAAAGTTATATTATAAATCTCTCATTCTAATGCCCTTTACCCTTTCTCATGCTGTACTCGCGCCACCGATTGCAAAACTCACTGGAAACCGTTTGCCTATTGCTGCACTAGCGATTGGAACAATGACTCCCGATTTATATCGCTTAATGGTTCAGACTGAAATCCATCTAAATCATCAGTTTAAAGGTATTATTAATCCAGATTTATGGATTGGCTTACTCTTTTGTTTTCTCTGGTATTGCTTATATCGTCCGATGCTATTTAAGTTTTTAGCAGTTTCCGAACCACTCAATATCCATTCATTTTCAAGTTTTTCTAAATTTTTATTATGGATGATTTTGGCAATTATCCTCGGTACAGCAACCCATATTATTTGGGATGGTTTGACACATTTAGATTTTAGAACTTTTGCATTTCAAGACTTTTTAGCACAGCCAGTTTTTATTTTGAATCATGAATACCCAATGCACAAAGTGCTACAGATCGGCTGTTCTGTTGTAGCTTTACCTTTCTTGATATGGATGGGAATACATTACTACTTTAAATATAAAATAAGTGCGCCTTTAAATCGAAAAATACAAAATTTCTGTTATTTGTTATTTATAACTTCTTTCTTTAGTGGTTGTTTTTACTATATTTACGATGCAAAAAGCAAAGGCTATTTACCTCAAAATAATGATTTATATATTTTTATTGGCTATTTCATGAAAACCTTTACACAGGGCTCCGTTATATGTTTCACATCAGGTTGTGTCATTTTTGCATTTTTAAATTATAGAAAATATTTTAACTAAGCCATCACTTGCTGATTTAATCACAAGTTTTCATTCAATGAAGCTTAAATTATCTCGGCAATATAGCAGTTTTTAGCTCAAGTCCTTGTGACTACCTGCTCAAAGAGGCATAATCTCTCATTACATTTTTAGGCGATGCGCTGTTTACGTATTCGCTTCCTTAACCCATATAGTTGGATTTTTAACGCTATGATGCGAACTCATTATTGCGGTTCTTTAACCGAAGCTCAAATTGACCAAACCGTTACATTATGCGGTTGGGTCCATCGTCGCCGTGACCACGGTGGTGTGATTTTCCTAGACATGCGTGACCGTGATGGCGTTGTACAAGTGGTTATCGATCCAGATACCCCTGAAGCATTTGCAACTGCAGACAAATCACGTTCAGAATTCGTATTAAAAATTACAGGCCGCGTACGTCGTCGTTACGAAGGTACTGAAAACGCAAATATCGTGAGTGGTCAAATTGAAGTTTTAGGCAAAGACATTGAAGTTCTTGCAGCCTCTGAAACTCCGCCATTCCCATTGAATGATGAAAATACTAATATTTCTGAAGAAGTACGTTTGAAATATCGCTTCCTTGATATTCGTCGTCCTGAAATGCTTGACCGTTTACGTTTCCGTTCTAAATTAACCAATCTCATTCGTAACTATTTTGAAGAAAATGGTTTCTTAGATGTTGAAACACCTATTTTGACTCGTGCAACGCCTGAAGGCGCACGTGACTATTTAGTTCCAAGTCGTGTATCAAATGGTAGCTTCTACGCTCTTCCACAATCACCACAATTATTTAAACAACTGTTGATGGTTGGTGGTATTGATCGTTATTACCAAATTGCAAAATGTTTCCGTGACGAAGACTTACGTGCCGATCGTCAGCCAGAATTCACCCAGATCGACGTTGAAACATCGTTCATGAGTGACGATGACATTATGGATTTAATGGAGACTTTAACCATTAAGATGTTCAAAGAACTCTTAAATGTGAATTTCGACAAATTCCCACGTATGACTTATGCAGACGCAATGCGTGACTATGCATCTGATAAACCAGATATGCGTATTCCTTTGAAATTGGTTGACGTTGCAGACATGATGCAAGACGTTGAGTTCAAAGTATTCGCTGGTCCTGCTAAAGACCCTAAAGGTCGTATTGTTGCACTTCGTGTACCAGGTGCAGGTTCACTTCCACGTAGCCAAATTGACGAATATACTAAATTCGTTGGTATCTACGGTGCGAAAGGTTTGGCTTATATTAAAGTTAATGAACTTGAAAAAGGCATTGAAGGTCTTCAATCTCCAATCGTTAAATTCATCGAGCCAATCGTGCTTGATCTGTTGAAACGTGTTGGTGCTGAAAATGGCGATATCGTATTCTTTGGTGCAGATAAAGCCAAAGTTGTAAACGATGCTATGGGTGCTTTACGTATTAAAGTCGGTCATGACATGAAAATGTCGACCACTGAGTGGGCTCCTCTTTGGGTTGTTGATTTCCCAATGTTTGAAGAAACTGACGATGGTAAATGGACATCTGTGCATCACCCATTCACGCTACCAAAATCAAGCGTTGAAGAAGTGAAATCAAACCCAGGTGCTGCGCTTTCTGTTGCGTATGACATGGTATTGAACGGTACTGAAGTTGGCGGTGGTTCACTACGTATTTATAACCTAGAAATGCAAAAAGCCATTTTTGAAGCTTTAGGTATTGGCGAAGAAGAAGCGGAAGATAAATTCAGCTTCTTGTTGAATGCATTGAAATTTGGTGCGCCTCCGCATGGTGGTTTAGCATTCGGTCTTGACCGTTTAGTGATGTTAATGACGGGTGCATCTTCAATTCGTGACGTAATTGCATTCCCGAAAACGAAAACTGCTGAATGTCCATTGACTCAAGCACCTGCACCCGTTGAGGCAAATCAATTACGTGACTTAGGTATTCGTTTACGTGAAAAAGTAAAAGCTGAAGAAACGAAATAATTTCTGATGTTTTAATGAAAACCCTGCTTTATGCAGGGTTTTCTATTTCTATGTAGTAATTGAGATAAGTTCTCATAAATGGCATAATGTTTAAGTTAACTTTTAAGGTGAAACCCGATGGCTATGCGTCCCGCTGTTCTTCGTCATACAATCATTATCATTGTATTTTCTGTCGTCCAATGGGCATTTATGCGCTATATTTTAAATGAACAGCTTTTTAATTTAACGACATATGATCGTATTGTTTATTTTAGTGCAAGTAGTTTTATCGCTGGATTTTTTATTATTTGTGCGCTGATTTATTTAGTTTTAAAAGGTAATGCTGACCGCGAATAGTTGCCAAAAATTATATGTATAATTCTCTTAAAAATTTATCACGCCTCCCTTTGACAATGATTCAATCCCTTGCAAAAGGCGTTGGATCACTTTTATTTTTTAGCAATTCTTCTGCAAGGCGAGTCACTGAACTTAATTTAAAAGTGGCATATCCTGAACTCAATGAGCAACAACGAAATACCTTAGTCAAAGCCAGCCTAAAAAGTCAGTGTATGACCTATGCAGAATCGATTAAGGTTTGGGGATCTTCACCTGAGTTTGCTTTAGCACAGATTAAGGAAGTTCATGGCGCTGAAATTTTTATTAATGCCTTAAAGAATCCAAATGGTTGTTTGGCTGCTGTTCCTCATTTTGGAACTTGGGAGATATTAAATGCTTGGTTAAACCAATACACAAGCCCAGTCATTATGTATAAACCAAGTAAAAATAAAGATTTAGATCGCTTTATGTTAGAGTCACGTCAGCGTTTGAATGCAACGCTTGTTCCTGCTGATGATACTGGCGTTCGAGCAGTCTTTAAACATTTGAAGCAAGGCGGATTTTCCGTCATTTTACCCGATCATGTTCCCAAAGAGTCGGGAGGGATTTATTCCAACTTCTTTGGTCAAAATGCATTATCTTCAACTTTACTTTCAAAACTTGCTGCAAAAACACAATGTTCTGTTGTCGGACTGACCTGCATTCGTCGATCAGACCTTTCTGGTTTTAATGTTCATGTTATTGAGTTATCACAAGACATTTTATCCAAAGATTTAAAAAATTCTGTAGATACTTTGAATAAAGAAATTGAGTGCATGATTAATGTTGCTCCAGAACAATATTTATGGGGCTATAAAAGATTTAGAAAATTAGAAGGTGGAAGAAATTTGTATAAATAAGCAAATTATTTTCCACCAAGCAATACTCAAAACTCATATCTAAAGTATTAGATCTCAACGAAATTTTATTTTCACAGTCCTAATCCCTTGTCTAAATTTTGCCAGCTTAATCATTATTTTTTGAATTTGTCTAACAATTCGTGAACATTCTTTTTTCAATTTAGCACTAAATTTTAATTTTTCCTTTTTCAAATACTTCCCTTTTCTAATATTTCTAACTTCTTCTAAGGCACTTGGGAAGTGTGTATTACCATTCGTCAATATCATATCCTGAATACACAATGCTGGGCTAAGCTGATACACTTCTAGCTCTGGGCACTCTCTAAACAAAAAATGATCCACAGGGATTAATACTTTCGATTCAACAATAAAATTCAGCAATTTTTTTGCTACATCTTGCGATATGATATATCCTCCACATCCCATATGCGCTTCACGTAATAACAATAGTTTACGAGCATCGGGAGCCGAAAGATTATTTTGTTTTAACGCCACACCAATTTTTTTATAAAAGACTTCTAACTTGATCACTGAACATTCTTTTGGAATCCATACATCATCCAATAAAAAATCTTTTGCATGATCACCTAAATAGATATCATCTTCAAATATTGCGATATAATCGAGTTGCTCATCAATTGCTTTTTTCCACAATAGCATATGACTCAGCAAGCAACCGACTTCATTTTGGTGTAAAGCTGTTGTATACCCGCCCAGACCAAGTTTAGATGTCGCGATATCTATATTCGCAGGCGTAATCGCATCAATAAATTCAAAATCTACTTCTTGTTTTGTAAATTCAGCAACAATATGCTTACGACGCTCTTGAGCAGTTGATAAACTAATGACAAATTTTTTCATAAAAACTCTTACAACAATTACTTATAAATTTAATTTTGAGATCGACTCCACCATAAAGATTAATGTTCATTTAAATTAATCGCATTTAGCGATATACTATATGGCACCACTCTAATAAATGTGATTTTAGGGGCTATAAATAATGATTAGTGAAAACATTAAAATTTTTGTAGGTTGCGATCCAAATAACTGTGACCTTGAACAACTCATGGTATTAGAACATAGTGTTCGTAAACATACACAGCATAATGTTGAATTTATTTGGATGCAACTTAGTCATGACATAAATAGTCCGTGGTATAGCAATCAAGATACAGATAAGGGATGGTCTACAGAAAAATGGGCAACACCTTTTTCTGGTTTCCGTTGGGCAATACCTGAGTTATGTGGTTTCAAAGGTCGTGCAATTTATATGGATGCAGATGTGATCGTACTCTGTGATATTGCAGAACTTTGGTCACATCCCATGAATAATAATGCAATTGTTATTGCAAAAGGTGGAAAAAGCTCAGCACGATTATGTACTTGTGTATGGAATTGTGAAAAAGCCAAACAATATCTCCCACCACTTGATGAAATTCGTAATCATCCCGATAGTCATAAAAATTTAATGCGTCTTATCAAAGAAAAACCTCAACTTGTTGAGCCTTATCAGGATTCTTATAACAATATTGACGGTGAAGATTTAGCAATCGAACAAATCAAAGTATTACACTACTCAGACATGGGAACTCAATTTAGTCATAAATATGCAATTCCGCGTCTTGCCGAAATGAATCAAAAACATTGGTTTGATGGCAAAATAATGCCTCATCCTCGCCAAGATTTGGTTGAATTATTTGATCAATATTATGCAGAAGCACTAGAGCTTGGTTATAAACCTGAAAATTATTTAATTGAACCTTTTGGAACTTTTTCAAAAGCAACTCAAATTAACTACCGAGGGAATAAAGTGACTCGCCCTGACCAAGAAACCAATTGGTTAAATAAACAAATACGTAGAATTAAATCCAAATTCAAAAAAGCTACATTTACTCTAGACGGATAAAGTCTAGAGTAAACGGCTACTCTTTCGTCATTCATTTTTCTCTTGCGACTTTTATGAACAAAAAAGCATTACAGCTCTTACAATTAAAATTTTCAAATTTTGTTTTAAGAAATATTTATAAAATTATTTATAAATATACCCACCCTAAAGCATATAAACATAATCGTAAATATTGGCCTTATTATGATGTAGAACGAAATAAAATCGGCGGTATTGATAAAGTTTATTTTCAAAAAAAACTTATTACCGATAATACGGCCATGCCAACAGATAATTGTAAAAAAATAATGCTAGTTGCTACAGGGCCATCTATCCAAACATTTCCAACACAGATCTTTAAGAAACAAGATATTGATTATATAGGCGTAAATGGTTCGATATCATTAGACCATGTTCAATTTAAATACTATGTCATTATCGACTTCAATTTTACACAGAATCGTTTTGACTTAGTGCTTAAAGTACTCCAAAGCCAATGTACTTTTTTCACTACTCCTCGCTGCCTTGACATCATTTTGAGAAAAATCAATCCCGAAGAAATTAAATGTCAGATTAAAGTTATTGAAACCATTACAGAAGAAGGTGAGGTAGAACGGTTTTTAGGACCACGGATTGCCATCAATCCAGATAAAGAATATTTCTATTTAGAAAATAATAAAGGGTTTTCTCTTCATATCCAAGATTGTATTTATGATTATTTCACAGTGCCATATGTGGCTTTACAGATTATACATTCATTATCTTATGCTGAAATTTATTTAGCTGGTTTAGATATGAATAACTTTAACCAACCACGTTTTTATGAAGAAAGTTCTAATAAACAACCAACTATGCTCAATCAGTACTTAACTGAAATATTTCCAGCATTTGAAACAGCATCTCACTTTTTAGACAAGCAGAATATTAAAGTTTACAATCTTTCACTTAAAAGTGCGATAGAGTCTTTTGAGAAATTAGACCCAAAGCTTTTATAAAACTTGGATTCGCCACATTAGCTCTTAATTCATTTTCAATATGCAAACCAAAAATTTTCGTTATGATATCAATGGGCTCCGTGCCTATGCTGTAATACTCGTTGTTCTGTTCCATTTCGGAGTTTCAGGATTTTCTGCGGGATTCCTAGGAGTCGATGTTTTCTTTGTAATCTCAGGTTATCTAATGACCAAGATTATTATTGAGAACCTTGAAAAAAATAGCTTTTCTTTTATAAATTTTTATTTAGCACGAATCACACGAATTTTTCCTGCACTTTTCTTTGTCGTCTTGATCATGACAATTTGTGGATGGTTTTTTTTCATCCCAGAAGACTTTAAGTTATTTGCTAAAGATGCAAAATATAGTCTAAGTTTTTTATCCAATGACTTATATTATCGTCAAGCAGGTGATTATTTTGCTGTAAGCTCTCATGATAAAGCCTTACTCCATACTTGGTCTTTATCCGTAGAATGGCAATTTTATATATTATTTCCTATTCTTGTTTATTTATATTTTAAAATTATTCAAAATAAAAGATTCTTAGGGATATTTTTAATCTTATTATGCATTTCATCTTTAAGCTTTTCGATTTATATCTCATCTAAAGACTCCATCTATGCTTTTTTTAAGCTCACCTCACGTGCTTGGGAGTTGCTTGCTGGTGGCTTGGCTTACTATTATTTTCGAACATATACGCCAACCCAACCGATAAAGCATTGTCTTGAAATTATTGGTTTTGCAAGCATTGCACTAAGTTTAGTTCTGTTTGGTCAAGATACAATATGGCCAAGTTATAATGCCTTAGTTCCTGTGATTGGAACGATGCTTATTCTTATTGCCAACCAACAAAATTCAATCTTTACCAAATTTAAATTTATTCAAAATATAGGCAGTGCTTCGTACTCCATTTATTTATGGCATTGGCCTGTTGCATTCTTACTCGGATATTTTTTCTTTGAAAAAAATTTAGTCAATATTAGTTTAGCGATTCTAATTTCTTTTATTTTAGGTTGGTTAAGCTATAAATATATTGAAAGCTCAAGAAAATTCTTAGTCAATATCAAGGTATATTACTGTTATTTACTATTCTTTATCATTCTTATCTCTTCATCTATGCTCTATTCATATATCAATAAGGATGGTTTAAAGAATCGTGCGGATTCACTGTATTTACAACACAATGAAAAGCTAGAAATGCCAAAAGTTTCCAATGGCTGGTGTTTTTATAACATTAAAGATGATCATAGTCTGAAGGTGGGGCAACAGGGACTTGAATGTCATATCGGATCGAAGCAAGCAGATGCTCAGCCCGTGCTTTTATTTGGTGATTCTTTTGCTGGCCATAATATTCCTTTTTGGCATTATTTAGGTAAAGAACTCAACTTAAATATCCACGCAATTACTACCAATTGGTGTTACCCAAGTACAGATAAACAATTTACCGGGGATAAAAACTCTACTGCCTACCAGCAATGTATGCTGAACAGAGATTACTTAAAAAACAATATAAATCAATATAATGCATTAATTTTTGCAGGTCGCTGGTCCGATATTGTACAACAGCATCAGGAACAAAGCTTTGAGAATTTGCTAAAACTCGCGAATCAATCTCATAAGAAAGTTATTGTGATGTCTGAACCTTATGCTTTTGATGCAAATATTAGCATTTTATACAAACGGTCATTGTGGTTACATCGAAATTTCAATCTAAATAGTTATTTTGATAATGTAAAAGCTAAACAGCAAAAAACCGCATCGCGACTCATTACGGATATGACTCAACGCTATTCAAATACGTTATTGCTCACACAAGCTGATTTGTTTAAACCAAATCATATGGCAAAAGAAAGTATTCCCTATTCTTTGGATGGTCGCCATTTATCTGTTTTTGGTTCATTGTCTTCTGAAGAATATTTTACTCAACAGGCTAAATATAAAGTACTTCAACAGTTTTTATCTAAGTCAGACTAGCTAGCTGTTGTGTTAGCTAAAATTCTAATCTAACTAAGCTTTGATTTCCTAGTTGAGATCAAAGCTTAGTTTTTAAACATGATTAAATAACTTTAAAGTTAAAAATCAATAAAGGACCCTTTAAAATACATTCCTTTATCATAATATTGACATAAATAATTGCGCTCTTTTCCAGCAAGCTTTATCAACTTAGGGTATTCTTCAGCTGGGTAATTAATTGCCATGTCAATCAAAATCTTTTCTTTTACCCAGCGATTTTTCACTTGGTAGTAAAATGCATTTTCATCACAATCAATCAAAGTAATACTTGGGAAAGATCGTCTTAGTACTTTTTGACATGCAACATACGCTACTAAATATTCCAAATTGCTAATTCTTTGAAAAAAATCTTTGCTATTTTTCTCTGTGTTTCGAATATTTTGTACGTAGCTTTTAGGCGTTTGCTGAATTGCTAAATACAATTCATCGTACCAATGTTTAAAGAAAACATTATTTTTAACGCTTGCCAGTAACCAATTCTCTAATACTGGATAATTGATATTTGTGGTATTTTTTTTACGATAATAAGAAAAACATTCTGTCTGATTTTTTTGCATCAGTTCAGGAATCCAGTCCAAACTCTCATACACAATAATACTGGCATCTAACCAAATTCCACCATACCTATACAAAAGATCAAATCTGAGCAAATCAGCCTTTTGTTGGGGTGTCGCATCCTTCAATAAGAAGAAATTAATATCACTATACTGACTGACATTTTCAGGGTTAAGCACAGAGACATCATAAGATGGATTTTTTTCACGAATATTTTGGACACATTTTTCAACAAACTCAGGAAAATCACCTTCCCAATAAATCCATATTTTTTTAGGTAATTCAATACAGGTATCGACAGGATTAAAAATGAGCTGTCCTGCATAGTTATCAATTTTTTTATTCGTATGTCTAATTTTGTAATAATACATCATATGAAATTTAGCTAAATAAAACATTTTTTTAAAGATTTTCATATAATCAGCCCAAAATTTTACCTAAAGTAATAACTATATAAATGCATTTTACACAGTATATTTAACTAATAATTATCCACTTATATCTTAATACACTTAGAAATAAAGATGTTTAAACGCATACATCCGATCACGCCACATACGCTTCTGCTTTTTAAAACCATATGAACCATCACGATTTTCTTTATCTTTCCGAGAAATCCCTTGTGCAGCGACCGTACCTAAAATATCACTATCTAAACCAGCAGGTTGAACCAACGCCGGCCAAACACCTAAACCTTTACCATTCTTACTTAGCCAAGTTTGGAAAAAAATGTCCACTGGCATGGTCATCGTTTTTCCCGAAGCAACAAACTCTTCAGCACCCTTCCGTGACCAAATCAAGCCCAAACCACGAATTGGAAAATAATAAGCATGCCACAATGAATGGTTACCAAACTGTGTAATATCTTTTGCTAATTTTTTCTTTTTTGCTGCTAAATTAATAAGATACCAATCAAACTCTTTATGCGCATCTAAATAATTTAAAATCTGATCAACTGACGTTTTAAAATCATCAGTAATTTTCATATCATCTTCTAAAACAACTAAATAATCTGCATCACTTTGTAGAAATTTCTGAGCACATCCATAATGACTGAGATAACAACCCAACTCAGAACTCAGTAGACACCGACCCAAAAGCTGTTGCGTCATTTTGTCATCATAATTTTCAAATGATAAAAGCTCTTTTCCACGCCCATCATATGCAGAAAAACGTTCAAAAGCCCAATTTACTGCTTCCAGTTGTGCCGTAGCTCTCGCAAGCCGCTCATCACTGCCATCTAAATTAATAAGATATGTTTCAACTTTCATGAGTACTTTCCTATTACACGGCTTTAGCTAGAATTATAGATTGAGGTAAGTAATCTTTTAATTTATCAATCATTGCAATACGAACGAGTTCAGCATTATCAGAACTCAGCTGATCCAAACTTTGAATGCAACCATATTTAATCGCATCTTGATTCAATGCTTCCACAAACTTAGGCAAGCTTTCAGCATTTTTCAAATAAGCCAAAGCTAAATCAGGCTTTAAAACTGCTTCATTTTTTTGAATTTTTAAATGATTCATCAACGAGATCGGATTCAATTGCTCAACACTTCTAAATTTATACTTAATCTGTGTTTCCAATAGGTCTGGGTGACGCAATAAATATTCACTTAAAATCTTACGATCTACACAGTGTGGATAATGGTGAATTTCAAAGAACTCTCTAAATCCCAATACATCTGCACCGAGCATTTGTGCAATCACATGACCAGGCTGGATCGGTTTATTAAAGTTTCGATTTAAAAATTGACGATATTTCAGCTTAGCCTTGTAACTAAAACAGCTTTTCCAGTGTCCATAGGTGACGATTTTATCACTCTCAAGAAAATCTTCAATTTGAGCAGGTGAATTAAAAAAGAAGTCATCATTTAAGTAAATGAAGTAATCTGAAAGATCTTTGATATTCCACAACATGCTTTCAATTGAGCGAGTATTAAAAGTCGGTAGAAATTGCTCATAACCTTCGAAAATTTCACGATGATCAACAACACGAATTTTATTAGTATCACATAAATCTTGTATGACAAACTCATTTAAAAATTTGGGTTGCTGCTGATCTGTCACAATATAAATATGACGGCAAAAAGGTACATATTTCAATATAGATGCAATGTTGTAATAAATTTCATCATTACTGGCAAAACGCGTATCACTTACAGCATCAGAAGCATCTTCACCGGTAAGATATTTATGGCGTTTACGTTTTAGCTCAACATCATTGCCATCGACCCAAGCAATCACGATATCAAGATTTTGCATCTATAGTGTTCTCAAATTTGATCTAATAAATGAATTGAATTATTGCCAAGCGTCTTTAATCCAGTCCGAAGGCAACACATAGCGATACCATTTACCACCACCGCCAGAAACTGCTTCTGGTGGATTAATTTCACCATGAAAAATAATAATCTTAGCATCTTGCGGTTTGATCGGTGGTTTAAAATATGCCAATGGAATTTTTTGTAGGCAATGATATTTATAACTCTTGCACCAATCTTTTGGCCAATAACTCAGTTTTTTCTGCTGATCGACATACCAAGACAGATATTCTTGTTCATTGCGAAATTTATGGCTAATTTCTTCAAAATTTTCACGGAAATACGGTAAAATTTCAGGAAAAGAACCTAATTTAAAACGATAAACAGAGCTGTTCCCCGTCACACGCCAAGGACGTTTCCAATCGTGAATAACAAGAAACTCACCGGGATAGGTAAAAAAATCATCAATATTGTCAATAATAACAACATCTAAATCAAGGAATAGCGCATTACCTTTCAATCCATATAGATCTGGCTCAAAAGTTGATAATTTGTTCCATCCACGTTCAGGGCTTCCTTCTGGCAGTGCCAAAGGCGGAATTGGAAAACATTGTACTTCAGGACTTATGCCTTCTGTACGGTCAGTTAAACACACCATTTGAAAATCAATCGTAGTGTGTCGCTTTACCATGTTGTAAAGTCGATTTACGTAATCTGCACCGTATTTAGTGCCCCATTTCATACATAAAACAATATTTTTTTCTGTTTCAGCTAAATTCGACTGTAAACTTGAATCATTGACCTGCATGCATCAATCTTCCACCTGAGCAATGCCATATCATACCATTACCATCACCAAGTTACTTTATTCGATTTCATTTACCGAACAATTTGTTGATTTAGAATATGCTATGATGCGAAAAAGCCTCGTGTATTGATGTCATTTTCAAACCGTAAATGAATCACTATGTGAGTCGCTAAAACTCTTTTACAAGCACATTTTCTATACTAGGTTTTTATGAAAATAGCAGTCGCGGGTACAGGTTACGTTGGCTTGTCCAATTCAATGATTTTTGCACAACATCATGAAGTTGTAGCAGTCGATATTCTTCAAGACAAAGTAGATCTACTTAATAATAAAATATCGCCCATTCAAGATGCAGATATTTCCAATTTTCTACTTGAAAAATCACTTAATTTTAAAGCGACGACTGACCCTGTAGAAGCATATCGTGCTGCTGATTTTGTCATTATCTCAACACCGACTGATTACGATACACGTACCAATTACTTCAATACCCAAAGTGTTGAAAGCGTAGTAAAACAAGTTTTAGAAATTAATCCAAATGCTGTGATGGTGATTAAATCCACTGTTCCAGTCGGTTTTACTAAAAACTTAAAAGAACAATTAAATACTGAAAATATTATCTTTTCACCAGAATTTCTTCGTGAAGGCAAAGCCTTACACGATAACTTATATCCTTCACGTATTATTGTCGGTGAAAAATCTGAACGTGCAAAACTGTTTGCCGATTTGTTAATTGAAGGGGCGATAAAAAAAGACAGCCCTGTTTTATTTACAGACTCTACTGAAGCAGAAGCGATTAAGTTATTTGCCAATACTTATTTAGCCATGCGTGTGGCTTATTTCAATGAACTTGATACTTATGCACAAATTTTTGGTCTAGATACGCATCAAATTATTGATGGCGTTTGTTTAGATCACCGTATTGGTAATCACTATAATAATCCATCATTTGGCTACGGCGGTTATTGCCTACCGAAAGACACCAAACAACTTTTGGCGAATTATAATCATGTTCCAAGTAACTTGATTCAAGCGATTGTGGATTCAAACAGTACCCGTAAAGATTTTATCGCAGATTCAGTGATCTCGCGTAATCCAAATACAGTTGGTATTTATCGCCTTGTGATGAAAAGTGGCTCAGACAATTTTAGAGCATCGGCGATTCAAGGTGTCATGAAGCGCATCAAAGCTAAAGGCATTGAAGTCATCGTCTATGAGCCTGCTTTACAAGAAGATGAATTCTTTAAATCGAAAGTTGTGAATGATTTAGAACAATTTAAGCAACAAAGTGATGTGATTATTGCCAATCGTATTTCCAATGATTTAAGCGATGTATTAGATAAAGTCTATACAAGAGATATTTTCGGAGCAGATGAATGAAGGTTCTGGTAACAGGTGCGGCAGGTTTTATTGGATTCAATGTTGCAAAAAAACTTTTAGAACGTGGTGATGATGTCGTCGGTTTTGACATTGTCAATGATTACTATGATCCTGCCTTAAAAGAAGCACGACTCAAGGTTTTAGAAGAAACTGCTGAACAAACTCAACAATCATTCACTTTTATCCGAGCAAACCTTGCTGATAAAGCCTCTGTAGATGAATGCTTTAACAATCATCAATTTGATCGAGTGATTCATTTGGCTGCGCAAGCAGGTGTCCGTTACTCACTAGAAAATCCGCTGAGTTATGTAGAAAGTAATCTTATTGGTTTTACCAATATTATCGAAGCATGCCGTTATGCAAAAACACCGCATTTAACCTATGCAAGTACTAGTAGTGTTTATGGTGCAAACACCACGATGCCATTTAGTGAGAAACATGGTGTAAATCACCCTGTGCAATTTTATGCAGCGACCAAGCGTGCCAATGAGTTAATGGCTCATAGTTATAGCCATTTATTTGCTTTACCAACAACAGGATTACGCTTTTTCACTGTCTATGGCCCTTGGGGTCGCCCTGATATGGCATTGTTTAAATTCACTAAAAATATTATTGAAGGTCAATCGATTCCAGTTTTTAATCATGGTAACCATACCCGCGACTTTACTTTTATTTCAGATATTGTAGAGAGCGTGATTCGCTCAAGTGATCAAATTGCACAGCCTGATCCGAACTGGGATAGCAAAAACCCAGATCCATCGACCAGCTATGCACCTTTCCGTATTTTCAATATCGGCAATAACAATCCAGTGAAACTGATTGAATATATTCACGCCATTGAAAAAGCATTAGGCAAAAAAGCTATTTTAGAACTACTTCCACTCCAACCAGGTGATGTGCCAGATACCTTTGCAGATAGCATAGCGTTAGAACAAAGCATCGGCTATAAACCCTCTGTATCTGTTGAGGATGGCGTTCAACAGTTTGTAGACTGGTATCGAAATTTTTATCAGGTTTAATGGAATTATTTTAAAAATTAAAATTCATTTTGAATTTTCAGCATAAAAAAAGGATTCCGATTGGAATCCTTTTTTAACATTCAGCAACTTATTTTACATAAGTAAGCCAATGTGCATATTTAGGGTCTTTACCCTGAACCGCATCAAAATATGCTTTTTGGATTTGTGTTGTGATTGGACCACGAACACCTTCACCAATTTGACGGTCATCATATTCACGGATTGGCGTTACTTCGGCAGCAGTTCCTGTAAAGAAGGCCTCATCACCAATATAGAATTCGTCACGCGTAATACGACGCTCAATAACCTCATACCCTAAGTCTTTGGCAATGGTAATAATCGTTTGACGAGTAATACCATCCAACGCACCACCAGCAACGTCAGGCGTATGAATCACACCATCACGTACTAAGAATACATTTTCACCCGAACCTTGACATACATAACCTTGTGGGTCGAGTAACATTGCTTCGTCATAACCTGAGTGCGCGACTTCTTGGTGTGCAAGAATTGACAATGTATAGTTACCTGATGCTTTTGCCTTACACATGGTTACATTAGGGTGATGATGGGTAAATGAAGACGTTTTAACACGAATCCCTTTTTCCATTGCTTCTTCGCCAAGATAAGTACCCCAGCTCCAAGCAGCAACAACTGCATGAATTGTATTGTCGGTTGCCGCGATACCCAATTTTTCAGAACCAATGAAAATGATTGGACGTAAATAGCAAGATGCCAATTTATTTTCACGAACAACATCAATTTGAGCCTGTTCCAAAGTCGCTTGATTATATGGAACTTTCATTTGATAAATTTTTGCAGAATTTAATAGACGCTTAGTGTGTTCTTTTAAACGGAAAATCGCTGCTCCATTCGGAGTTTCATAAGCTCGGACACCCTCAAACACACCCATACTATAGTGTAAAGTATGTGTTAAGACGTGAGTTTTTGCCTCACGCCAATCAACCAATTGTCCATCTTGCCAAATAAAACCATCACGATCAGCCAAGTTCATGCCACACACTCCAAATTTTTACACAATTATTCATTTTCCAATGCGAATGTCGCAGTTGGATCAATTAGTCTTTGCCATAACTTGCAAACGATCTCTCGGGTATCGTGCCAATCCGCAGCATTGACTTGCATATTATGATTCGCAAGCGCTAGACGGTGGCTCTCGGCTCGTTCACTGAGATAAGCTTGAATGAGTGCTGAAGCATCCTCGCTGGATAAGCAACCTGCTTTAGCAGCATCTTCAAGAATACGCACATTATCGGAAAAATGGGCGAGATCTTTATTCGTCCCACTCCATGCGAGTACGGCATACTGTGCCATAAATTCGATGTCAACGATACCACCTGCATCCTGTTTTAAATGAAAAATTCCATCTTTTTTCTGCTCTTTGGAAGATCCTAAATGGTCTTTCATCTTTTGACGCATATTTAAAACTTCTTTGCGGACAGACTCGTCCTCACGCGGTAAAGTTAAAATTCGGCAACGTAATTCTTCAAATTTTGTTCTCAGACTTTGCTCCCCTGCAATCGATCTAGCACGAACAAGCGCCTGATGCTCCCAAACCCATGCACTTTTGAGCTGATATTGTTCAAAGGCTTTCAAACTTGTCACCAATAAACCCGCTTCTCCAGATGGACGCAAACGTGTATCGACTTCATACACACGACCATCTAAAGTTTGCGTCGTCATGAGGGACATAAATTTTTGTGCAACACGCATCGCAAATTCAAAACTGCTGATTGATTTCGCACCATCAGTATCTGCTTGTTCATCCATATAATGAATAAAAACAAGATCTAAATCAGAACCATAGCCCAATTCAATACCACCGACTTTGCCATAACCAATCACGGTAAATGCAGTATGATCGATTGAACAACGCTGCCCTTCTGCATCGACAGGATAACCATGCTTTTTCGCAACGGTCTGGTATGCCAAATTAAGCGTTGCGATCACGGAAACTTCTGCAATATCCGTTAAAGCATCCGACACTTTCATCAACAGGCTTTCCGCAAGTACATCACTTGCTGCCACAGTCAAAACATTAGATTTTTTAAATAAACGTAAAACTCGCATTTGATCTTCAACTTGATCAATTTCGATACGTAACAATTGCTGTCGCAAAGAATCCTCTAAATCTTTACGCTTTGGCAATTCAAAATCCATCGATAAAAATTCATCCAATAAAACTGGATAATGGGTTAGCTCTTCACAAATCCACGGACTGACTGTCGCCATTTTGACAAGTCGCTGTAACGCACCTTTACTTTCAATCAACATCACCAAATAAACAGTACGGCGCATAACCGACTCCACCAAAGGCATTAAACGCATTAAAGCCACTTGGGGTTTATCTGACTGTAAAATAGCTCCAATTAAATGCGGCCAGAACTCTTTTAAACGCTGCACAGCTTTAGCAGGAAGTTTTTTAATCGCATGCCCATACCAAAACTCATGAACTAAGTTTTTAGCGGTATCATCTAGAATATCATTGAGTTGGCTTTCAAGTTGAGCAAAGCTTTCAATCGGTGATTCAAGCCCTTTTTCTTTAATGAGATGTTCAAACTGAAAAGTGACTTTGTTACGCTTTTGATCAAGAAAATCAATAAAACTGTCCCAATCATCAAAACCTAAAGTATCTATCATACGTTGACGCAACTCAGGTTCAGTCGGTAACGATTGTGTCTGTTGGTCATTTAACGCTTGAATGGCATGTTCGACACGGCGTAGGAATAAATATGCATCCTCGAGGTCTAAAACAGATTGATGATCTAACAATCCGACTTCACCTAAATGTATTAAGCTCACTAAACATTGGCGATCTTGTAATTCTAATTTTGCCCCACCATAAATTAACTGAAAAACTTGGACAATAAATTCAACTTCACGAATACCACCCGCACCGAGTTTAATGTCGTCTGCAATATTTCGACGAGCCACTTCACGCTCTATCATGGCCTTCATTTCACGCATGGCTTCAAAAGCAGTGTAATCGACATATTTACGAAACACGAAAGGACGCGTCATTTCTAACAGATCATCGCCATCTTTACCGCCAGTGACAATACGTGCCTTAATCCATGCATAGCGCTCCCACTCGCGCCCATGTTGACTTAGATATTTTTCTAAAGCCACATGGCTAATTACCAATGCAGAACCATCACCCCACGGACGTAGACGCATATCTACACGGAACACAAAGCCCTCAGCAGTAATATGATCCAACAAATAAATTAACTTTTGTCCCCAAAAAATACAAAATTGCTGCACATCTATACATTTGCGACCATTCGTTTCGCCTTGTTCATCAAAGGCAAAAATCAAATCGATGTCACTGGATAAATTCAGTTCTTGCGCACCTAATTTCCCCATTCCAATCACAATTAGGTCTTGGAGTTTACCGTTGTATCCAATAGGTTCACCATATTTTGCAATAAGCGGAATGCGTGCAAAATCTTTTGCAGCAATAATACTTGCATCTGCAAAATCAGATAATTCACGTGTTAAGGTCACAACATCTGTTAATTGATTGGCATCTTGCCAGATCCAACGAAACATTAAACGCGCACGTAAAATACGAATGGCTTTCATCCATTCGATTTCATCATTTATATTCGAAAGTGTGTCGTGAATGAATTGCTGAATGTTTTCCGTTGATAATGAATGTTTAAATTCATCTACTGCATAATCTTGTTCTAAAGCAACGTGATGTAAACTTAAAACTTGTTCTGCATACTGACTTGCACGTAATGTTTTTTGCAATTGTTCAGCGTTCATCGGAAAAGCCTATACGTCTAATTTATCGTTGTATTTATAGCAGTTTGACTTGGCTTTTTGGAAGGATTTTTTCTTTTCTCTAAAAAATACTGACTAAAGATATGCAGCAAATAATATTTTGAGCATCATCAACGCACTCATTTTATCAGGCTTTAACTTCTAGATTCGTGTTGACAGTTGATATTTTCTCAAAAGCCTTCGTTACAGGGAGTACCACCGTGAACGTTGTACCGCAACCATTCTCAGAGTTTACAAAAATTTGACCATGATTAAGGTCGACAAAACGCTTACATAAAACCAGACCGAGACCTGTACCTTGTTCGCCGGTAGTACCTTTCAGGCTGACTTTAATTTGTGGTTCGAAAACTTTTTCAATCTGAGACTGCGACATGCCCAAGCCTGTGTCATGAATAGATATTTCAACATTTTGCTCAATTTGCTTGGCTGAAATAACAACACGCCCTGTACCATCCGTATGCGTAAACTTAAGCGCATTAGAAACTAAATTTTGGATGATCGAAGTAATCATATTCATATCTGCATAGACCATTAAGCGGTCATCAACATCTTCAATAAGCTCAATATTTTTCTTAATTGCCAAACTATTTAAAACATCAAAAACAATTTTAGTAGTTTGTTTTAATTTAAAATGAATGGGGTGATAAACAAAACGTCCGCCTTCCGCCATCGCCCAATTCAATAAATTTTCCAGTAAACAATAGGTAGACTGCAAGGTGTCATGTAAATAATGGACAATATCCTCAACACTTCGCTCATCCAATGTTTCACGTTCATTCGCCAAGACATCGGTAAAGCCAATTAAACCGTGAAATGGGGCGCGTAGATCATGAGCAATGATTTGAAAAAACTTGGTTTTACTAAAATTAAGCGCCCGTTCCTCTTCATAGAGTTCATAAAAATATTGTGAGTCATTTCGATCTTCTAAAATGGTGGTTAAATCGGAAGTTAGCTCAATCAACAGGTTTTTTTGTTTTTCTGTAAAATCTTCGGTTGAAGTATCATAAAAAATGATTTGCCCAACAGATTCACCCGTTTCTAGCTTAAAGTCACAGCACAATAAACGTTCGAATGATAATCCATAAGTTTTAAGTAATTGAAATAATTTTTGATAATTTTTATGACCCTGAGAGATGATCAACTCACCATCAAAATAAGGAGATAACGATTCGGAATTCACTGCGATATAAGGTTTAAAGTCATCTTCTGGTGTTGCGACCCACATATATGGTTCAGATTGAAACGCAAAAATAGCTTTATCTACATTCAAAACGGCTCTAGCGACACGTAAATAACGTTCAATTTTATTATGATCTGAGAATACGCCTAGTGTTAACGAATTACGACATGCGCTCAACTGTTCTAATTGGTGAGCTTCGAGAAGTTCCAAATTCATATTTATCACGCCTCATATAGTCTTTTAAAGTCAACACTTCAACTTACAAATATTCACATAATTAATATAACAGTTCTTGTTTTTAAATGACACTTAGTCGAGTTAAATTCCGATAAAATTCACATTTCCTAGGCTTTGGAAATATAACAAATGGTACAAATACTAGGGCTCCAATCTGAGTCTAACCAATATGAATACTTATTTTTAGGCACACAACTTGTTAAGCTATGTATAAAATCTAAATAATAATAATTCAAAAAATGTAACATTTATATTTGATTAGGCAATAAAAAACTCCAAGACTGAATGTGCTTGAGGCTCTCTAAAAATCTGGTCCCAAGGGTCGGATAAAAATAATTATATTAATACATATACTTAAGATAAGTTGTGGGGAATTTCGTGGGAGAAATATTACTTAAATTGTTATTTTATATAATAATTTAAATAATATTATTGAAAAATTAAAACTCATTTTCTAAAAATCACATCATAAAAAACAGGTTACTTTAGTTACCAATATTATTTTATACAGTTATCTATATGAATAGATTAAAGTTATATACTATTTATAAAAGTTACTTTTAGATTACCAACAGCAACCTATTAACCTTATGATTATTAATAATTAAATGATTTTTTGATTGACTTGGTAACCCGAAGTAACCTTATAAAAGCTACCAACTATTTTATTATATATTAATAACTTAGATATCACTTTAAAGCTTGGTAACCTAAATTGGACTTTTATTTTTAGACTTTTAAAAACCGTAAAACACCTCACATTTTTTAATGCCCTTTCTATCTGCATCAAATCGCATCACTTTGCATCAAAATGATTCCCTTAAAACACCTGAAGGCCTTTAATACATGAGCTTTACACTTGATTTATGCATGCATTAAAAATGAGACATTTAGTAAATGGGCAGGTGGGAGAGGAGACTGCGTTTGGCTTAACGCTAAAATTATTAAAATATCAAATTGAACTTAAAGGAAATTGATCAAACTTAATTTTTAAAATTTGACATAGCTATAATATTAAGTAATTATATTGCTATCAATTTAATTGCTAGCTAAATAAAGGCACCATAATGAGCACTCTATATTCAACACAAGTTAAAGCAGTTGGCGGTCGTAACGGAAATATTCATAGCGAAGATGATTTATTAAATCTTAGTCTTGCCTTACCAAAAGCATTAGGTGGTAAAGGTGATGCAACAAACCCTGAACAATTATTTGCAGCAGGTTATGCATCTTGTTTTGGTAATGCTGTTATTCATGTATCACGAAATAAAAACAATAAGGTTCGAGATAATGATATTCAAGTAATTGCCACAGTTGGATTGAAATCAAATGACCATGGTGGCTTTGCCCTAACAGTAGCATTAGAAGTAACGATTACAGATCTAGATCAAGAAACTGCTGAGTTAATTGTTAGTGAAGCCGATAAGGTTTGCCCTTATTCCAATGCAATTCGGGGTAATATAGAAGTTACTATCACTGTAAAAATTCGATAAAGATTTCTATATGTCTAATGATCATCTAAAGCTAGATAAGCAGTTATGTTTTCCTCTATATGCTGCATCAAACTTGCTAGTAAAAGTATATAGACCTTTACTGGAACCTTTAGGTCTTACGTATTCTCAATATTTGGTAATGCTTGTGTTATGGGAACGTGATTCTGTAAGTGTGGGTGATCTTGGCCATTGCTTATATTTAGATAGTGGAACTTTGACACCATTACTTAAGCGGATGGAAAACTCAGGTTTTATTAACCGTCGAAGAGATTCAAATGATGAACGAAGAGTTCTAGTCACACTTACAACTAAGGGATCAGAGATCAAGGAGTTGGCTGTAAATATCCCCAATAAACTTTCCGAACAATTAAATATATCTGATATTAGTGAATTAAGAAGTGAAATACAGTCTTTAGTCCAATCCTTAGCAAAAGCCACTTAAATATTCCATCCATTTACTACACAACCCCATGATTTAAAATATTTTTTAAATAATTGATCGACTTGTAAAAGTTATCTAGCTAATTACACCACTCAAGTTTTAAAAGGTAGAAATTGTTTTGATTACATTACACCATTTAGACCAGTCACGTTCTTTTCGCATACTTTGGTTGTTGGAAGAAATTAAACAACCATATGAATTAAAAAAATATCATCGAGATTCAATCACTCATTTAGCACCAGAATCTTTAAAAGTTATTCACCCGTTAGGTAAATCCCCAGTGATTGAATGGAATGGAAAAGTAATTATTGAATCTGGTGCGATTGTTGAATTATTAATTCAAAATTTAGCGCCTCAGCTAGCACCTGATCTTGAGGATCCAGATTATATCGACTATTTACAGTGGATTCATTTTTCAGAAAGTTCGGCAATGGTGCCCTACTTGTTAAAAATATTTAATTCTATTGAGAGTCAGCATGGTACTAAATTAGTATTTTTAGAAAATTATGCCCAAGTAGAATTTGACAAAGTTTTTAGTTTTTTAAATGACTATTTAAAAGATAAACAATACTTCGTTGCAGATCATTTAACTGGTGCCGACTTTATGATGGGCTTTGCATTAAATAGTCTAATTTATAAATTAAATCAGGCTGAAAATTATCCGTATATTAAACTTTATATCGATGGTTTAACAAAGCTAGATAGTTGGAAAAATGCTGTTAAAATTGAAAGCTCTTTAAGTTTAAATTGAGAAAATTAGACTTAAGATTTAACAAGATTGATAAAAATGGGAGCATAAATCTCCCATTTTTTGGTTTCGCATAAGCTGTATTATGTTAATTTTAGGAATATTTAAAAATAAGGTTAATTATGAAAATAGAACTGATTGCACCAATTTATACATGGAAACTTCCAACTTATGAGGATATTCCTATACCTAAAATTTATCAGAATTGATCGGTGGAAAGATATCGAATGAGACACCAGATGACGAGATTACCCAATATTTTGTGGATGAAAATGATGGTTCTTTATTAAAAAATAATGAAAAATTTATAGATGGATATTTTTCCATACGTGAAATTGACAAAATTTTATATTTAGTCGCAACATTTAATTTAAAATCAGAATTAAATGTATTAGAGAAAAATGAACTTTTTGAGTTCATGTCCGAGCAATTTAGTGATGGTGGGGGAGAATCTTTTTGCATGCTTTTAGCTGAAAAGCTAGATTACAATATATCAAATGAATGGAAAAAATTAGCCTATTTAACATAATAGTGCTTATACGAAATTTTAAAAATTTAGTAAAAATAATAATTTATGCTGTTTTTTTTGATTTCGTACAAAGCGTATTATGTTAATTGTAGAGACTCTACATAAATGCAGAATCTCCTAAATTTAAATTCTGGCGTGAGTTCCGTATTTATCAATCATATTTGTACTGGCTTCATTTAAGCCACGTACAGTCACATTGACACCATTCTTTTGGAATTTATTTATTACTGAATCAAGCATAGCAACTGATGTCACATCCCAAATATGGGCATGAGTTAAATCAATAATCACATCCTTAACATTTTCCTTAAAGTCAAAACCCTGCATGAATTTTTCAGAAGAACTAAAGAAGATCTGACCATGTAAGTCATATAAGCGATGCGTACCCTCTAAAGTAGATTCCACATGAATATCATTCTCTAACTTGTTCGCAAGGAACAATGCAGACAACAGAACACCTGTTAATACGCCTAAAGCTAGGTTATGTGTTGCTACAACAACCACGACAGTAGCTACCATTACAATATTGCTGCTTTTAGGATTGTCTTTGAATGTTTTTAATGAACTCCACTCAAAGGTACTGATGGAAACCATAATCATGACAGCCACTAGCGCAGCCATTGGAATGACCTTAAGCCAATCACTAATAAAGACTACGAGAACTAAAAGAAAAATTCCTGCTGAAAATGTTGATAGGCGAGTAAGACCACCAGATTTAACATTAATCATTGATTGACCAATCATAGCGCACCCTGCCATACCGCCCATAAAACCAGAAGCAATATTGGCAATTCCTTGTCCTTTGCATTCTTGGAATTTATCACTTGGCGTATCTGTCATTTCATCTACGATGGTTGCTGTCATCATGGATTCAAGTAAACCTACAGCCGCTAGTGCTACCGAATACGGCAAAATGATCATCAATGTTTCAATATTCAAAGGAATATTGGGAATCAAGAACATTGGAAGTGTGTCAGGTAAAGATCCCATATCCCCAACAGTCCGCACATCAATTCCCAGGGCGATTACGAGTAATGTAATCGCAATAATGCAAACAAGAGGAGAAGGTAGTAATTTTCCTAATTTAGGGATTAAAGGAAACAAGTAGATAATGCCTAGACCTAGTGCTACCAAGACATACACTTGCCAAATGACATTGGTTAATTCAGGTAACTGTGCCATAAAAATTAAGATAGCCAAGGCATTCACAAAGCCAATCACTACCGATTTAGAAACAAAGCGCATCAGCTTAGCCAGTTTCAAATAGCCTGCTACTATTTGAATAACACCAGTTAAAATCGTTGCGGCAAGTAAGTATTCAAGACCGTGATCTTTAACCAAAGTGACCATGAGCAGTGCCATAGCACCTGTAGCAGCTGAAATCATTGCTGGACGACCACCAACAAATGAAATCACTACGGCAATACAGAACGATGCGTACAAGCCAACTTTTGGGTCTACACCTGCAATAATTGAAAATGCGATAGCTTCTGGAATGAGTGCAAGACCTACAACTAGCCCTGCAAGTACATCCCCACGGATGTTAGAGAACCATTGTTCTCGGACATTAGATAACATAAAAATAGCCTGATTTTTCGAATTTTAGATAGGCTAGTGACGTGACATATACGACACACAAGCGGCTACACCACATCACTAGACAGTGATGAGTTATTTACTGATTTAGGGGTAAATAAACTTAAGGTGGCGTAAGTGTCATAAAGAAGGAAACTTGTTTTGGTGGATTTTCGAGAGCAAGGATAACAGTTAATGTTTCCTGTATCCATTATGAGAGGGAATTAAGCTAAAAATCTAATAAAACTTACCTAAAAAACTATCCATTTAACATAACGGGTGTTATACGAAAACGAGGATCATAAATCCTCGTTTTCGCTTTAGATCAGAAGTATTGGGCTAGAAACATAAATTCAAAAGTGATTGATTCAGAGATATTTACCCGCCATAAATAACAGCATCTGGTATCTCAAAACGTTCATGTGTATTTAATTCAACTAATGATAGATCTGCTTTTTTCTGAGTTTTCCCTGCCGGAGAAGTTAATTTCCCATTTTTAAATTTCAAAATATATTCTTTATTTTCTTTAGAAAATATCGTGACTAAGGCTGTTCCATTTCCTTGACGAACGACCCCAAACTGACATTGTCTAGTAGGCTGTCCTAAGCTTTAAGAACAGGGTAAACTTCTGTAGCATCAAAATTCTTAGTGCCTTTGCTAGTATTTTGATCAAATATTTGAACATAAAGCTGAAAATTTACAGTCTTATTTTGGCGAGCACTATTTCTGATTTGATAGAGCTGTATGGTGTATTCACCATTCGAAGGTAAAACAATCTCTCCAACTTGCCCCTCAGTAGAACCAATAAAAATTGCTTCATCTTTCCCTGGTTTTTTACCAGGAGAAAAAATATTGATATTGGCTAAATTATTATTGCTCGTTACCTTAAATTTAAGAACTTGCCCTTTTTTTGCGTAAATTTTATATTGAACATCATCATAGCCCTCAAATTTTCCTTTTTGAGTTTTTTGATTCATACCCTTTGTAAACGTTATAGTTTGTTCAGCAGTTTTAGCAAAAGTAGATACCGAACTGAATGATAGAAGTATTGATAAAAGACCAATATGTATAGATTTTTTCATCTTTAATGTCTCAAATAATGATTTATAAAAGTATAAATCGTTTTAGAATTTATTCTGTAACATTTCTCTATTTAACATAATGGCGTTCATGAGAACCCTAACTGTTAGAACCCATTTAAAGTGTCTATATTCTCACCAATAAAAATGTCTGGTTTATGATGGTTTTTATCACCATGGACTGGATATAAAATATAGATGC
>NZ_JBIMDK010000014.1:0-92987 GCF_048552595.1 Acinetobacter psychrotolerans
AATGGCGCAGCGGACGGGACTCGAACCCGCGACCCTCGGCGTGACAGGCCGATATTCTAACCAACTGAACTACCGCTGCATATATCCAACATTAAAGTTGGTGGGCGCTGACGGGATCGAACCGCCGACAACCTGCTTGTAAGGCAGACGCTCTACCAACTGAGCTAAGCGCCCTGAGTAGGATTCAACAAAGTATAACTTTGCTTAAACAAAAGATAAAATCTAAGACTTTTCTAATGTTCATCCTTAAAATATAAGATAATCAAATCTTATTGTTTTTAATAGGTAATAAAAAAATATTATTACTTTTTTAAAAACGTGTCACTAAGTATTACAGGCCAATGTATCTTCATCTCAGGAACAAAGATAAATGGCGCAGCGGACGGGACTCGAACCCGCGACCCTCGGCGTGACAGGCCGATATTCTAACCAACTGAACTACCGCTGCATATATCCAACATTAAAGCTGGTGGGCGCTGACGGGATCGAACCGCCGACAACCTGCTTGTAAGGCAGACGCTCTACCAACTGAGCTAAGCGCCCTGAGTGAGGATTAACTAAAAAATCAATCAAACCCTAATCAGGCATTACACCCTATTGCAATCTTTATGTAAAGTGGCGCAGCGGACGGGACTCGAACCCGCGACCCTCGGCGTGACAGGCCGATATTCTAACCAACTGAACTACCGCTGCACTTTGACAATATAAAATTGCAAACAAACGACTGAAGAATTTAAGTGGCGCAGCGGACGGGACTCGAACCCGCGACCCTCGGCGTGACAGGCCGATATTCTAACCAACTGAACTACCGCTGCACTATAAATTCAACATTAAAGCTTGGTGGGCGCTGACGGGATCGAACCGCCGACAACCTGCTTGTAAGGCAGACGCTCTACCAACTGAGCTAAGCGCCCTAACGACTTCATCGTTTGTGAGGTGCATTATAGAGAATATAGAGTGTGTGTCAAACGCTTTTATCCATGATTTAACCTTTTTGCGTTTGAGTGATTAAAAAATAGATGATTTTCAATAAATAACTGCTTTTTTGGTTATTATTTATCTATTTATCGGAATATTTCGTGGGTTAAAAATTGCGTTCTTTTTCATTTTTTTATCCACTCAACTTAAGCCGATCAAATAACAATCAACTATTAATAAGTGAGCTGATCTAAAAATCTTTATTTTCGCAACCTTGTACTCATCAACAACATCTATGACTCTATATATGTATAAAAACGATCTGCGAATATCTTAAATTTTGTTTTTAATTTTCAATTTCTGATTCTGGCTTCACAACAATTTTAGGCTCAGGACGTGACCAAAGCCAAATTGAAACAATAAGCATAGTTAAATCTGTGAAAATTTTAACTGCTAGAGGTGCATTGGTAAATAACATGATCACACCACTCATTAGCATCATGATACTGGCAAACCATTTGGCTTTGCGTGGAACTGTACCATTTTCACGCCATGCTCTTAGCGTCGCACCGTATTTAGGATGATTAAGCAACCAATAATCGACTTGCGGCCACCCTTTTGATGCAGCCCATGCAGCTAAAATAAGAAAAACTGTTGTTGGCATGCCTGGTAATATTGCTCCGATAAAACCAAGAACAATAAAAACGACGACTAATATTCGCCAAAACAAATTTTTCATACATTTACTCAATCTACCAATGTGACGAGTATAACGCCCAAATGATTGGGTTCGTCAGTTTTAAGCCGGCTCTCGCTATTTTATTTTTTGTTGCGTATAAGAATGTATGTTGTTCAATATTTTTAATCGAAAAATAAATAAATATTGATATGTTTTCTTTATATCAAGCATCAATTCAGCGATATTCTTATTGCATAATAGATTGTGGAGTTTTTATTGAGAACAGATCCTATGACAACGCTTTTTGAACCGTGGTTAAGCTATAAGCATCCAATTGTGCGTCAGCTCGCGTTTTGCATTGCAAGTCCAAATATACTTCAACGTATTCCACAATCTTTAGATATTCAAAATCATTTCGAACTACACCCTCAAGATTTTTGGCAACAACAATTTGAAGATTATCAGTTTAGATTAACTGAGTTAGATAAAGACCCAGAACCATTAATTGCATTTTTGCAGCAATTAAAAAGTACCCGTCTGGGATTAAGGTTTGAATATTTATTCTGGTTTTGGCTACAAGATAGAGCCAATCAACATTTTCAGTTGATTCAACACAGCATTCAAATCATTGCAGGGAAAAATACTGTAGGGGAAATTGATTTTTTAGTTCTCAATCTTGCCACACAACAAATTGAACAATGGGAAGTGGCGCTAAAATATTATCTAGGTGAATCAGATTTAGCGCTTTTAAATTGGTATGGTTTAAATCGTAGTGACACCTTGTTTCGTAAATTGAACCATTTCTCCGCAAAACAGTTTCAATTCAATCAAGTGCTCGATTTTAAAATTGAAAAAAAGTTAATGGTTCTGAAAGGTCAACTTTATATACCTCAATATCAAAGCAATAGCACCTTGCCAGAATGGATCAATAACAAAAGACGACTTGGTCATTGGGGCTACAATATTCCACACAATCTTGACGATCATTTTTATCGTTTACAAAGACATGAATGGATTTGTCCAAACTTAGAGCAGACATCGCCAACAGCGCATTGGTGGTGTAATGGGCTTTATCACAATAAAAATACACAAGAATTTTATATGTATAGGCAAGCACCGTTAATTTTTTACAAATCACAATGATCATTTACAGTGTAAATAGCATGTAATTATTCATACAATCAAATACACAGTTTAACCAATTGTCTTATAAAAAAATCTATTTCCATAATTTGTAATTCTGTATGCTAAACAAACATCTAAAAAGCTTACAAATGGAGATGTTAATGAAAAAAATTTTTGCTGCTTCACTGCTGATTGCATTTGTTTTAACAGGTTGTAATACTTTCAAAGGCATGGGTAAAGATGTTTCTAAAGCGGGTGATGCTGTAACAAATACAGCTGAAAAAGCTGAAAATAAATTGTAAACTTCATCTATACGATCATAGCCTTATCAACGAATAGGGCTATTTTTTGCTTTAATTTAACGATTTATCCAGTATAAATGCATCGCATTGATATCATTTTAAAAGATATAAAGGCAAAGTGACAGTTTAATCTGCGTTTCAATGAGCGACTTTTTGCATTTAGGTTTTCATTCAGATATATCTTCCTCTATTATATCAAATAATTTGATTAATCGATTTTTGTTCATGAATCACTCGGATACTTTAGATCTTAGCTTACAACTTCTTCGTCAACCCTCTGTGACCCCTGTTGATCATAACTGTCAAACCATCATGGCTGAGCGTTTAGCCGCTATTGGTTTTAATATTGAAAATATGCGTTTTGAAGATGTTGATAATCTTTGGGCAAGACGTGGTACAAGCTCCCCTGTTTTTTGCTTTGCAGGTCATACAGATGTGGTTCCAACGGGTCATTTAGATGCTTGGGAATCTGATCCATTTTTACCAGAAATACGTGATGGTAAACTTTATGGACGTGGCAGTGCCGACATGAAAACTGCATTGGCAGCCATGGTTGTTGCCTCTGAACGCTTTGTAAAAAAGCATCCAGATCATAAAGGTTCGATTGCATTTTTAATCACGTCAGATGAAGAAGGTCCATCGATCAACGGTACCGTCAAAGTTATTGAAACATTAGAAGCACGTAATGAAAAAATGACGTGGTGTCTGGTCGGTGAACCATCAAGCACCAATACTTTGGGTGATATTATTAAAAATGGTCGTCGTGGTTCACTCAATGCCGTGCTGACTGTAAAAGGTAAGCAAGGTCATGTTGCATACCCACATTTAGCAATCAACCCCATTCATATTGCTTCTAAAGCAATTACAGAACTGTGTGATACTGTTTGGGACAATGGTAATGAATACTTTCCTGCCACTACGTTCCAAGTTTCAAATATTCAAGCAGGAACAGGTGCAACCAATGTCGTTCCTGGTACAATGACGGTGACCTTTAACTTCCGTTATTCAACCGAAGTGACTGCAGAACAATTAAAACAACGTGTTTTAGATATTTTAGATCAGTATAATTTTGACTATGATATTCATTGGACATTGTCAGGATTACCATTCTTAACCCCTGTTGGTGAATTGGTGAATGCTGCAAAAAATGCCATTAAAAATGTTACTGGTACAGAAACTGAACTTTCGACCAGTGGTGGTACATCGGATGGACGTTTTATTGCACCTACTGGCGCACAGGTACTTGAATTAGGTGTTTTAAATGCCACCATTCATCAAATCAATGAACATGTAAATATTGATGAATTAGAGCCTTTGGCTGAGATTTATGAACAAATTTTAATAGAATTACTGGCATAGTTTTTCTATACATTGTGAATGTAGAAAAGGACGTTTAAAACGTCCTTTTCTATTTAGAATTGTTGAGCATTCAATTAAGCTTTCTTAAGCCCAATTTGTACCTGAATTTGATCTAGATCAGGAACATGATAAATACTATCCCCAATTTTCACATGCTGTAAAATCGTTTTATCCTTCGTTTTATTTTCCGCATCAATCACTTCAGAAATACGCAAACGAATAGACTCTGGCATTTCATTACACATCAAAGCAAAACGCTCATCCGCGTCTTCGCCTTCAATGATTAAAGCCACCCCTAATGTTTTTTTCGGATCACTGACACTAAAAGTAGGTAATTCCTTTTCATGCCATTCAACAGCTTTTACATGTGTTGCACTATCCTGAGCCGAAAGTACGATGTTTTGTGGCAACAACATCGGTGCTTTCTCATAGCAATCAATAATATAAGCATCAATAAAACCAGTGGATACAGTAATTAGATGTTGTAATTCCTGTGTACTAATTTTATCAAGAGCTGATTTTTCGATATTCTTAGCCATGATTACTCCTATTTAACCGTCAACAATGCGTCAATATTTTCTAACAAATCAGCTTCTTGGAATGGTTTACCCATATAATTCGTTACCCCTAAGCTAAACGCACGCTCACGGTGTTTTTCACCTGTACGTGAGGTAATCATAATAATCGGTAAATCACGATGAACTTCATGGTGACGGACTAAGTTCGTCACTTCAAATCCATCCATACGTGGCATCTCAATATCCAAGAGCATCAAATCTGGTTTGGTATTTTCAAGCTGCTCTATGGCATCTACACCATCTTTGGCAGTAATAACATCGAAACCTTGACGCTCCAAGAGACGTGATGTCACCTTACGAACCGTTACCGAGTCATCCACGATCATAATTAAACGACGTTGATCACGATGACGTTGTTTGTCTTGATTCAGATGTGCAGCACTACTACGAGTCGAACCTTGGACTTGTCGAGCAATACTTTGACCATCTAAAATCAAGCATACTTGACCATCACCCAGAATCGTTGCCCCTGCAATCTCGTTGATCGAAGCGAATTGCTTCCCAATTGGTTTTACGACAATTTGTGAACGTGAACCAATCAGCTGATCGACCAGAATTGCAATCGACTGCCCCATGCTGCCTTTAATGAGCAATACAGGGAGTGAATGTGCAATACCATGTAAACGTGGCGTGATTTGATTCGCAGTAAATTCGCCCAAATAACGCAATTTATAACTTTGGAAATCGATATCAAAATAGTCCTTCTGCGTTTCAAAGTATTCTTCTAATGCAGCAGGTGAAATTCGAACGATACGATCAATTTGCGATAATGGTACAGCGAATTGTTGGTCGCCAACTTTTACCATCAAGGCATCACTGACGGCTACAGTGGTTGGTACACGAATCGTAAATGTTGAGCCTTTGCCCAGTTCAGAACTGACCGTAACCTGACCACCCAATAGTTTAATTTCGCTTTGTACGACATCTAGTCCAACACCACGACCTGATATTTGCGTCACTTGCTGCGCAGTACTAAAACCAGGGTGGAAGATGAATTGTAAAATTTCCGCAGCTTCTAAATTTTGTTCAGCTTCGATTAAACCTTTTTCAACTGCTTTGGCATGAATAATCTTTGGATCAATCCCTTTACCATCATCATTAAAGGAAACCAAAACATCGGTACCTTGACGGGTAATATTAAGATCGATACGCCCAGTCAGTGGTTTACCCAATTTCTGACGCTGTTCTGCATCTTCAATACCATGGTCAATTGCATTTCGAAGCATGTGTTCTAATGGAGAAACCAACTTTTCCAAAATATTACGGTCTAATTCACCTTCAGTGTTATTCACCACCAGTTCTGTCGGTTTATTTACTGTAGAAGATGTTTGGCGTACTAAGCGTTGTAAACGTGGCAATAAACGAGAAAATGGTACCAAACGCGTACGCATCAAACTCTCTTGAATTTCGGCTTGAATACGTGACTGTTGAAGCAATAAACCTTCTGTATCACGGATTTTTTCAGCCAATGTCGTTTTAAAGTCAACCAAGTCAGATGCAGATTCCGCCAATGATTTTGACAATTGATTCAATGATGAATATTGATCCATTTCTAATGCATCAAAATCTGCATAACGTGAACCGATTAAATCACCATGTTTGGCAATAATTTGTGACTCAAGCTCACCTTCCATTCGACGTAACTGATCCGCCAAACGTTGAATCGCCAACTCCATATCAGTCAAGGTATTCCCCAACTGCCCCAAATCCATCTCGATACGTGAACGGTTAATTGCATTTTCACCAGAGAGGTCAATCATTTTCTCAACCAAATCCGCAGAGATACGAATCATCTCACTATTGGCTTCAGTTTTTTCTGAAAGATCCCATTCACCTAACATTGATGGTGGCTCTGCTCCATCGCCTTGAATAAATTCATTTGTGGATGCTTCAAACTGTAAATTGCTACGTGATAATTTATCAGGAAGCTGCGCTGATACATCAACGTATTCAATTCCGTGTAAGTTTGATTTTAAGCCATTAAAATTATCATAATTGCGTTGGAATATTGCGGCATCTAGCCATTTAAAGGTTTTTTCAAGTAATCCATCATAAACATTGGAGCTAAAATTATGTAAAGCAAATCGCTCAAAAGCATTTTCTAATTCATAAGAAATATCAGCAACTTCTTCCAATTTCACCATTTTTGCACCGCCTTTCAAGCTGTGTGCAATACGCTGTAATTGAAGAAGTAAACTACGATTACTCCGTTGATCAAACCACTGACCTAATATTCTCAAACCATCATCAATCAGCTCACGTGCTTCCTCGATAAAGGTTTCATGTGCAATCATTTCAACTGGATCTAAATCGGCATCATCTGCATTGAGTTGCAGTAATTCAGTAGCAGATAGTTCTTCATCAATTGGCTGGACAATATCATCTGAAACATAATCAACTTCATGTAATTCGTTAAAATCACTGGTAAATTGTTGCTGAATTTCAGGCTTAACTGTGTCTTGTGGTGTATCCAATGGACGCTGCTGGTCAATATTTTCTAATACTGAAAGAATATGTACAGCTGGATAATCAATCGATTTTTCACGAATTAATTGAATACGATCCGCAACATCATCCTGAATCAAGCGAATTGATTGAATAATTTGTGGTGTTACTTTCAATTGACCTTTAATCACACGCTCATAAATTGTTTCTAATTCATGTGCAATCAAACCAATATGATTCGCTTGAACCATATTTGCACCACCTTTTAAGGTATGCAAATAACGCATGAGATTATTTAACGCAGTGGTATCATTTGGACGACTTGACCAAGTATTTAAGTCTTGATCCATTCCGACCAATAATTCATCTGCTTCCTCAATAAAAATATCGAGCACATCTGCATCAAAATCGTTATGAGTATTTTCAAGATCAATCGCTTGCTTATCTTTATTAATTTGAGTCAGTACATAATTACCGACGGACTCAACTGGGCTCATTTCAACAGTATTTGCTTCAACAGCAGGAGTGGTAACTTTACCTTCAGTCGCTTCAATTTCTTGATGAAGATAATCATGCAATTCAACCAAAATTGCTTGGGCTGAATCATCTAAACTCACACGTTGCCCAGATGCTAAAGTATCAAATAAATGAATAAACTCTTGATGTGCTTTTGAGAATATCTCAAATGCATAATCGGTATTAAGCAAATCAGGTTTTGCCAACACTTGATCATAACTATCTTTCAACCCAAGGCTGAAATCATGAATACCAAGAGATGCACGATTATTACTATGTTCTACCAGTAATTGCGCTTGTTGGCTGAGTTGTTGGAAATAGTTTGGATATTCAACTTGAGCACGTTTATCAAATTCAAACTCAGCATCCAATAACAAATCAATTTCCAAATCAACCAGTTGTGAAACTAAGCCAACTTGATTGTCATTTTCATGCTGATATTGATTTTGGAAGTCGTAACGATCCCATGCATCATTGAATTTTCGATAAATATTTTTAAGTTCAGTGTCTTGCGGACCTTTTTGTTTTAAAATGTGCAAATAGTCACTGACAAATTCGGCATAGTGCGTCAGTAACGCATTTTCATTTCTCGAAGATTCGGTATCTTCTTGCACCAAAACTTTAAATAAGTGTTCGACTTTGGTACTTGCTTCAAAGACATCACTCACATGCGCCATTGAAGAACTTCCACGCAATGTATGTAATGCGCGAATCAAACGATTATATTGCTCTGAAGTATGCTCTTCCACGTGTAAAAATGCATTAATAACCGCAAGGTGTTCTTCAGACTCTTCGACAAATATAGCCAATGTTTCTGAGTCTAAGTTATCTTCTACATGTGATTCTACAAAAGACACTTCAGCTACAGGCACATTTTCATGCTCAGATATTACTGGAGTAAGATCCTGATCATTAATTTCCAAACCTGTTATTGCATTTTCATTATTCAAACTTTTTGATAATAAAAGCAAATCATCCAAAGCAGGTTCTAAGCTTTGTTTTTGTTGTAATTGTTGCCCCAAAAACACCAAGGGCGCTAAATCGATATGATGCGATCGTTTATTTGAAAACTCAGCATAAAGTTTATATTTATAAATATTGAATACGGTATCGACATATTTTTGAATCGTTGGCGTCAATTCTAAATTTTTCGCAATGATTCGATTTAAAGTATCTTCTACTGTCCATGCAAGCTCACTTGAGCTCTTAGCACCAACCATACGTCCAGACCCTTTTAGAGTATGGAAATAACGGCGAATAGTGACCAAAAATTCGTCTTGAGGTTCGATCTTCCATTGCTCAAGTACGGGCGCTAATAATTCAAAAATTTCTTCGAGTTCTTCTACAAAAATTTCTAAAATTTCATCGTCCTGATCAATATATGCATCTTCAGGTAAAGTAACGTGTTCCACTAAATGTTTTAATATTTCTTTCATAGCTCAGGCTTCTATGTTAGTTCCCTTCTATGGGACTAAAACCGATCAAAATTTTAATCAGACTGAATGACTTTAGAAGGCTTTCATGATCCTATGTATATCTGCAAAATAAAAATATACATAGGATACCAATCGTTTTATTCAGGTAGTTTAAAGTCTGAAACAGATTGACGTAATGAATCTGCCATATTCGCCAATTCAGATACTGAACGAGCAGTGTCAAACGTAGCACCTGTTGTTTGAGACGTAATTTCCTGTACGACATTCATCGTATTTGCAATATGACCTGCAGATGCCGACTGTAATTTCGCAGACTCAGAAATACTCTCAATCAATGTCGCCAAGTTACTCGATACAGATTGAATCTCATCCAATGCAACACCCGCATCTTTCGCAAGGTTCGCACCACGTACAACCTCAGACGTGGTTTGTTCCATCGAAATTACAGCTTCGTTGGTATCGGTCTGAATCGTTTTAACCAGTGTTTCAATCTGTTTCGTTGCAGAAGCTGAACGCTCCGCAAGACGCTGTACCTCATCTGCTACCACGGCGAAACCACGACCTGCTTCACCTGCCATTGACGCTTGAATTGCAGCATTCAATGCCAAGATATTCGTTTGATCGGCAATATCGTTAATCAACGAGACAATGTTACCAATCTCTTGAGAAGACTCACCCAGACGTTTAATACGTTTCGATGTTTCTTGAATCTGCTCACGAATTGTATCCATACCTTCAATAGAACGGTTTACAACATCTGCACCATTTGACGCAATTTGTACCGAACGCTGTGCTACTTCCGCAGACTCAGCAGCATTTGCTGATACGTGGTCAATAGATTGTGCAATTTCATTAATCGCTGTAGAAGCACCAGCAATTTCTTGCGCCTGATGTTCAGAAGCTTCAGCTAACTGGTTGGTAATGTCCTGCGTATTTTGGGTATATTGTGCAACTTCTTGTGATGTATCATTAATTCGAGATACAAGGTCACGTAACTGATCGATTGCAAAGTTAATCGAGTCGGCAATTGCTCCCGTAAAGTCTTCGGATACTGTTGCATATGAACGCAAATCACCATCTGCCAAGTCTGCAATCTCATCCAGTAGACGTAAAATTGCATTCTGGTTACGGTCATATTCATCCTGTAAACGAGTTACACGAACTTTATCTGATTCACTACGTAAACCAAGTAATTTAAATACTGCAAATAAGAACGTGCCTAAAGCAAAGATTAGAATCAAAGCAGGTAAAATTGTTCCAGCACCTGTATTGATTGAAAGTCTATTCAAACCTTTCAATAAATTATCAGACTCAGCGAAGATACTTGCAGACGCTTGACGCACTTTAAAAATTTGATCTGAGTTTTTAAGTACCGAATTTGATGCCAATTTCACAATTTCGCTATAGTCAGCTTTAATGCTTTCTAATGACTCACGTAATTCAGGCTTATCAATACGTATTACACCCAACTCAGGATTGCCGTTTAATTGCGCATCTAAATATGTACCAAATGTTTCTGTATCGGCATTAAAATCTTCTGCAGATGCACGAGTATTATCCGAACCACCGAGTACAGAACCAATCGAACGTAAAATACGTTCCGCAAGGAATACTTGGTTCTTGGCAATAACCACCTGAGTACTTGGCATATCATCACGTGCCATTTGGTCAACCATTAAGTTATATTCTGCCTGCATCCCCGGAATTACATCCGAAACTGCAATATTGGTGTCATATAATTGATTAATGATTTTTTGATGTGTCGTGATCATGTCAATATCAGCAGAAACTTGTTTCCACGTTTTTTCAACATTCGCAACTTCTTTAGAAGATGCGTGAATATCTTTCACAACTTCCAAGTTTTCTTTGAATTTATTCTGTGAAACTTTAAGTGCTTCAATTGACTCTTTACTGCCTGATGCTGTCGCTTCAGTTGCTTGACGAGATAAAGTTTGAGATAAAAGTTTTAATTCACCCAAACTACGAGTTAAGTCGTTACTTCGAGGAACGGTATAGAACAAAATCAAAAGTAAAATGATTGCGACAATGATACTGACAAGCGCCATATGAATGAATGGCTTTGATTTATCACTCTCTCCAAATAGTTTCGCAAAATCATCAATTTTTGATTTGGCTTTTGTTAATACGCCTGGACTACTTTTTAGAGCAGTATCCCCTGTATTCTTTTTCTTTAGTTTAAAGCCCATTCAGCTTCTCCCGGTTCGCTTAACTCTATTATAGGCGCCAAAGCTAGTTTATAAATTTTTCTGATGCATTCATGTATTGAGTATCATTTAACAAACGACTAAACAAAAATACATTCCAAGCCTGATTATGCTGTTGGAAATAACCTTGACAATACGTTTGAAGATTTTCTTCTAATTCATTATTTGTAGAAAAAAAACCTTTTTTATTAAAATGTTGAATCCCCAAAACCTGATCTACGATCAGTCCGACATAGTGGTCATTATGACTAATACATAAGACTTTCTGAGTGGGTAAAAATTGGCTTCTCTGCCCCGACAAATAAAAAGCCAAATCTGAAACTGACAATAACCGTCCGCGAATATTCGCTAAACCTTTTACCCAGCCCTGAACATTGGGAACTGGTGTATATTTCGGCGGGTATATCACCTCAGAAACCTCACCTAATGGAGCAACAAAATATTGCCCCATCATTTCAAATGCAATGCCTGACCATCGGCTTACTTCACTTTCGTTGTCCGCGTAATTTTTATTTCCCCGCTTAGACAATCGAAGTAATTCGATAAATCCATTTGCTGCCATACATTATCCTGCTTGAAGATGCTGCTTAATCGTATTGATTAGCTGACTCTCATCGATTGGTTTTGTTAGATAATCACACGCACCTTGACGTTTTCCCCAAACACGATCTGTTTCCTGATCTTTAGTACTGACAATAACAATTGGAATATGTTTTGTCGTTGCACCACGTGCTATTTGTCGAGTTGCCTGAAAACCGTTAACACCAGGCATAACCACATCCATAAGCACTAAATCTGGCAACTCTGCTTGTGCAAGTGTAATACCATCTGCACCGTTGGTTGCTTCTAAAACATCAAATCCATGTTTTGTTAAAATTTCTTTAAATCTAAACATTTCTGTCGGTGAATCATCAACTATTAAGATTCTCGCCATTACATCCCCCCAATTAACCTTTTAAGCGCTCACATGATTGCGTATCGCATTTAATAATTCATCTTTACTAAATGGTTTTGTTAAATATTCGTCAGAACCGACAACACGTCCTTTTGCCTGATCAAACAAGCCATCTTTACTTGATAACATGATGACTGGAATATTTTGATAATTTTGAGAATTTTTAATCAAAGCACAAGTTTGATAGCCATCTAAACGTGGCATCATAATATCGACAAATACAATATCTGGATTCGCTTCTGCAATTTTAGAAAGTGCTTCGAAACCATCTACAGCAGTGACAACTTCACAACCTTCTCTTTGCAATAATGTTTCAGCAGTACGACGAATGGTTTTAGAATCATCAATAACCATGACTTTTAGATTTTGAAATTTATCGTCCATTTAATACCCCTTTCCGTAAGCTTGGATTGAATTGTGCTGAACAGAATTATTTTTACAATTAGTTAGCATTTTTTAACATATATTAACTAACTTTATCAATGAGCATTTCTTGTCGAGAATCTCACTTCATAACTAAAACTACAATAAATCTCACATAAAAAAAAATATTCTGCTGTATTTTAAAACTTTATTGTTTATTTAAGTCATTTAACGTCCTAAAATGATAATAGACTTATTTGAAAATCAAGTAAATTACTTTAATTTTGGGGATGGCAAACTTTTTATGGAAAAAAAATTCTATTGCCAAAACATAGGTAAAAAAACAATAAAAATAACAAGCACTGTCTTGTCTATGATCATGCTTTGTACAGCTTCATTCAGCTTTGCAGAGAGCCAACAGCCTAAAGCGACTTGGTATAGATATTATGACAAAAATGGCGTTGCCAATATCAGCAGCTCTGTGACACCTGCGCATATAAAAAATGGTTATGAAGCACTTGACCGTAATATGCAGGTGATCAAGCGTAGCAAAGCTTATAATGTAGAAAAAGATTTACAACAATCTTCTTCTCGTGCCGATGAACTGCGAAAATCAGAACAAGACTCTCGCTTGAAACGTGCTTATAGCAACTCTAGTGTTGCTATTACTAAGAAAAATGAAGCTCTAGCAAATATCAAACAGCAAATTGCCTTACAAAATCAGAATCTTAAACAAATTCAAAATGACCGTATTTTATTAAAACGACAAGAAATTGAATATTATCGCACAGGCAAAACTGTACCGACGGTCTTAAAAGATCGTATTAAATATAATTCTGAAAATATAGCACGTACAAAGACTTACGTTCAAAACCTACAAACTAGTTATCGCGACACTCAAACCTATTATGATGATATTATTAATCGTTTAAAAAAACTTGAATAATCAATCATTTTAATTTTAAAAAATAGTAAATTATTATCAATAAAATGGCTATACAGACTTATCTAAACATTAAACAACATCAATATTTTCGAAAAATTGCGTGTCTTGCTATTAATTCAAGAAAATAATTATTGAAATACTAACTCATTTCATCAATCTATTTTTATAACCCAAGCTACCGTTCAGTTAACTTGAAGATTGATATTTTAAATCTAAGCAACTTTATAAATGTTCCTGTGCGCTTTTTAACGTATAATCGTGCCTTTAAATCTAATAATTTTAGGACAGTTTCCATGCGCGCGAGTCGCTTTTTATTTGCTACGTTAAGAGAAACCCCAAACGATGCTGAGGTTATTTCACATCAGCTCATGTTACGTGCAGGGATGATTCGTAAATTGGCTTCAGGTTTATACACTTGGTTGCCGATGGGTGTACGTGTGCTAAATAAAGTGGAAGCGATTGTACGTGAAGAAATGAATCGTGCAGGCTCACTTGAAGTATTCATGCCTGTGACCCAACCTGCTTCACTTTGGGAAGAGTCTGGTCGTTATATACAATATGGTTCAGAACTTTTACGCTTTAAAGACCGTCACAATAATGATTTTGTCCTTGGGCCTACCCATGAAGAAGTGATTACTGATTTAGCACGTAATGAGCTAAAAAGTTATAAACAACTACCAATCAATTTTTATCAAATTCAAACTAAATTCCGTGATGAAATTCGCCCACGCTTTGGTGTGATGCGTTCACGTGAATTTATCATGAAAGATGCCTACTCCTTCCATGTCAATCAAGCATCGCTACAAGAAACATATGATGTCATGTATGACACTTATTGCCGAATTTTCACCCGTTTAGGTTTGAACTTCCGCCCTGTTCAAGCCGATACAGGTTCAATTGGTGGTTCAGGCTCACATGAATTTCATGTGTTAGCTTCTAGCGGTGAAGATGATATCGCTTTTTCTACAGACTCTGATTATGCTGCTAATGTGGAAATGGCTGAGGCAGTACTTGTAGGCGAACGCGCTGTACCGTCTCAAGCACTTCAAATTGTTGATACACCAGACCAAAAAACAATTGCCGATGTTTCAGCATTCTTAAACACTAACCCTGCTCAATCTGTAAAAGCACTTTTAGTCCAGGGTGTTGCAGATGAAAAAGGTCATGTTCCAGTTGTGGCTTTATTCCTTCGTGGCGATCACGAACTGAATGAGATTAAAGCAGAAAAACATCCTCTTATTGCTGTACCTCTCGTTTTTGCGACAGATGATCAATTACAAGCACTTGATTTAACTGCTGGTTTTTGCGGCCCACAAGGTTTAGTTGAAAAAGGCTTAACTGTCGTGATTGACCGTGCTGCATCTGTCTTGTCCGACTTCATTGCTGGTGCAAATGAATTAGATAAACATGCAACTGGTGTAAACTGGATTCGTGATGCTCAATTTACCGAAATCTATGATCTACGTAATGTTGTTGAGGGTGACCCATCTCCAGATGGTCAAGGCACAATTCAAATCAAGCGTGGCATCGAAGTTGGTCATATTTTCCAATTGGGTCAAAAATACTCAGAAGCTTTAGGTTGTAAAGTTTTAGGTGAAGACGGCAAACCTTTAGTTGTGACAATGGGTTGTTATGGCATTGGCGTAACTCGTGTTGTTGCATCTTCAATTGAGCAGAATTTTGATGATAAAGGCATTATTTGGCCAACAGCCATTGCTCCTTTTGAAGTTGCAATTATTCCAATGAATGCACACAAATCTCCGCGTACTGTAGAAGCTGCTGAAAACCTTTATGCAGAACTTCAAGCTGCAGGCTACGATGTAATTCTTGATGATCGTAACGAGCGTCCAGGCGTTAAATTCTCTGATTTAGAGTTAACAGGTATTCCACACCGCATTGTCATTGGTGAAAAAGGCTTAGATGCAGGCACTTTTGAATATAAAGGTCGTCGTGATGAAGAATCCGTAAACCTAAATAAAGAAGAACTGCTTACTAAATTGACTAAATAACTCTTTATTTAATATTCTGAACTTTCCAAATAGAACCCGCTTAATGCGGGTTCTATTTTTCAATTGTCTTCTTACTCGAATTTTCCGTCACTACAAACCACTAATTTTCATTTTCAAATCTGTAACAGAAGTACCTATGGCTCCAATGTTACCCATAGAACCATTCTGAAGCCCATTAAAATTTGCCCCTACAACACTACTTGTTCCCATCATCAATTGATTTATACCCAAATCAAACTTACTGGATTCACCTGTGTTTCCGAAAACTAAACCTGTCGGCTCAACACCAGCATAAAAGCCATCTAAAGCAAATCCATTGGTTTTATCATTTGCAACCAATTGAAAATTAAAACTTGCACCAACATTTCCATTATCTGAAACAAAATTAATTGGACAACCACCTCCTGTTCCACAAATAGATTGAATTGCACCTGACAGAATAATTAAACGACTTTGTGGCATATTCCCTAATTGCAAATTAACTTTTGGTTTTGAAGCAGCAAAATTAATATCCAAACCATTTTTCATTTCCATAAGCTTCACTACATTTGCTTTTTGTGAAGCACCTGTAAAAATAGAATTCATTGCTGAAGGGCTTGAAGTCGAACTAGCACTTGCAACGTACAGTGCAAAAGGAGAGATTTTAATTCCAGTAATATTACTGCCAAATGTTAATCCAATATTTGCAAATGGCTTTCCACTTCCACCATCTGTATCTATAACCATATTTAAGGTCGATGACGTATTATTTGCGCCAAGAAAAGAAATACTGAAATTCTGGTCAGCAGCAGTCGTATTTGTTCCAGAAACAACCAATGAAGCCTTATTGGAATCGTTTATCGTACTACCCAAACCATCACGATCAATCACAGCGAGTGTGTTTATTTGTGCCTTACTTACATTTACACCAATATTAATACCATCTTGCCCAGTTGTTTGTGCAAGACTTTGGTCATCCATTGGCTGCATTGCTATAGCAACTGGACTGAACATGAGCAAGAATAAATAGCCTGCTCGTATTTTATTTTTTTTCATTATCCTAATCCTTAGGAATTTATATATTGCCTACTACATTGCAGTTTAATAAATAGTCGCTGCTTAGAATAGTAAAAACCGACCAGTAACTTATTCATAATAGATTAATTACGAGGAATAATATTAAACTCACTCGTTAACTTACCACCAGTGAGTGCAATTTCACCGAGTCGCGCACCTGAGTTTACACCGGTCTGTGTCGGTGGATAAAAATTCAAATCTCTTGCCCTAAAAACACCTTCTGGAGTATTACCTGGGTTAAATTGTAAACTTGCATTGAATCCAACCTGTCCCGTACCAGTGGTTGCATTCTTATTAATCACAATTGCATTATTAAATCGTACATCACCAGTAAGATTATCCAAACCCAATACCGAACCATTATTAGGATCAGAGATTTGAATAGTATTATTTGTGCCTTTAAGTTTTAAGTCACCGACCACACTTAAACGACTACCTGTTCCATCTGCTTTAATTTCACTATCTGGTATTAATGACAGATCCATATCACCACCAAAGCGGAGTTTTAAACCAAATAATACATCATCATTTTTTGTGAAATTATCCAAGGGACTTTTAGTGGTACAAACAACAGCACCCGTTAAACACGATGCATAAGTCGTCCCAGGTAGATAACCAGCAGCAACTTCTGCAGCCATCACCACCAACATATTTTTTAAACTTAAATTGAGACTTCCATTTTCCACACCAATGCTACCATTACCCTTTAATAGCAGATCGACATTTCTTAAACCCATATAATAGTCTTTACTTCCATCAATGACCATTATTGACGTAGTCTTACTTCCATCACTATTTCGTCCTTGTGTACTGAGTCCCAATGAAAAACCAAGTCGAGGAGTCGTACCTGAATTTGCAACACTACTTTTAGCTCCAGCTGATGTGTAGTAATACGATGTTGCTGCATCTGCATTTGTACCGTACATCGCTAAATTAGCATTTAAATTATAAAAGGGTAATGCTAAACCCCATTGGTTGTTTAAGCCATTATCTGCAAATAGATTAGCAGTCGCGACATTTGCACTGGTCGTAAAACGACCTCTCCTTGCAATGGCTTGGAATTCACCACCTCGTATTGATGTCACTAAACTATATAGACGATTATTATCCAATTCATTTACAGGAAGTGATGCTGTATAAATATCTTGTTTATAATCTGCATCTGTTGTTAACATCTGTCCATTACCAAACACTGAATTTTGGAAAGTAGTGTTCACAGGTAGCGTAACTTGCTTCGAATCCGTTAAATTAATATAAACATTTCCAGTATCAAAAGAAGCACGATCTTCTTTTTTCAAACCTGTTAAGTTTCCAAACTCAAAACCATAAGTATTTAAACCTGCTCCTCCAATTTCAAGAGTAGTCGCTGTTCCACCATCCGAAAGCAATGGATCGCCATCTTTGGTAAATTCTGTTTTCATTTTAAATGCTAAACCAGAGCCACCAACAATATCTTTATTTTGATCTACACCGCTCGAATTAATAGCAGAGCCAATTAGACTACCCGCATTTTGCACACCACGGAACTGTAGTGAACCATTGACCATTCGTCCTGTTGCACCCACACGGATTAAACCCTTAGCTCCATTTGGCGTATTCGTTGCATCTAAAGCATACGGTGTCCCTTTATTAACCCCTTTATTTAACATAATTTCTATGTTTAAACCTGAATTTGTCGTCGAGGTGCCGCCATAAGTTCCAGTATTTGTCAGACGTGATGAAGCTGAATCAACTACGCGAGTTAAATCCACATACCCTAATGTAGCTCCTGAGTTAGTTTGTAATTTAAACCCTTCCGCTGGATCAACAAAAATAAAACCTTTCCCTTTAAAGTTAAAGTTAAAGTTCTTTAAAATTAATTGATTCAAATCACCAGAGACACTCGTTTGTCCCAAATAAATATTTGCATTTTGCAGACCTAAATTAAGCTCTGCTTGATCTGACTGACTAAAAAGACCATTGGTTGTTTTTAGCCCTATAACTGTATCCGATGTTGTTTGCACTGCCAAACTACCAATTTTTGCACTACAACGTGTTCCACTGGAAGCACTATCACACACTCGAAATGAATCCACACTCAAGAGCATCGGAGATAAAGACAAATCTAAATTTAAATTTGTTTTCGCACTTACAGTGCCTATATTCAGCTTTAAATCGGCTTTTAATGGTGTAGTCGAAACATCACTTTTTTGTAGCTTAACAGTTTCAGCTATAGCAGTTAATGATTGATCTGTTGCATTCGATTCCGCACGGCCTACCTGATCTGTCCAATATAAAGTTTTGATATTAGCTTCTTTTAATGTGGTTTCAATATGAATACCATCTTGCCCATTCACATTTCTTAGATCACTATCATCAAGTACTTGTAATGCATAAGCGGGGACATGAACACACAATATGCTCAACGCTAAAGTATTTAAAATGAGCTTTTTTTTATGCTGTTGTTGTTTTGTTTTCATCCCTAATCCCTCAGATTCGATTTATACATTAGCAGCGACTGTTGCTTGATTTATCACAACTAAACATCATTATCTGCCCTTGCAAAGCAAGATTACCGTTCATCCGCATGCCCATAAAACCCTTTTCCCGACCAACATCATACACATTCCCTGTCGTAGCACCCGAGGCAACAGTACCTGTTTTTTGTGCAACCGTCGCATAAACACCTGTATTTAGATAACCATATGCTGTTTGACCTGTTGGCTCAGATAAAACGTTTGCACTCGTTTGTGTAGAAACAAAACCATCCTTTTCAATCGATAACGAATCAAAACCAAAATTACGAATTTGTAAAGGCATACTAGACACAAATCCTAATTGAATCGCGGGTTTAATCGTATTTCCATACACCAAATCTGTGCCATCTAAAGCCATCTTCTGAATATTCAATGTGCCTTGAATACCTTTAAATACAAGCCATAACCTATTCCCAGAGGTATCACTTGGCGTTGTACCATTCATAAAGCGTTTATTGGGTGAAACTGCCAAGCGACATTTATTAATTGCATCACCAGCACAACTAAAGACAGGTGTTACATCACTTTGTAGTTCTGCGTTTGTCAAAATATTCTGATTTAAGATAAGTTTTAATGATAAATCAGCACCAGCTTGCCCTTCAATTTGCTGTAAATCTTGATCATTCAATGCTTCCATTGCGTTCGTACTTAGAGCAATTAAACTCATTAAAATAAGAAGTATATTTTTCTTCATCGTAATTCTCCTTACCCTATAAGCCTTTCGTTGTAATTTTCATGTGCTGAATCAACATTCCATCAATGACAGCAGATCCCAGATTATTTGCTGGGTTAGATGCCGTTGCACTATTATCTAAACGACCAAATGAAACGCCTACAGCACCAATTGTTTTATCGGCAAGTAATGTTTTCCCACCATCTTGGCTATAAACCGAACCAATACTGATACTACTATGTGTTGCATTATTCCCTTGATAGCCATCTATAAGACCACCTGTATTACTGGTACCGCCCGTGCCACAGTTATATACATTGCACGTTGAACCTTTATATCGACTAATATCATCTGCAGTTAGAACCCCATTTACACCCGACCCTGCTCCCTCATAAGCAGTATAAATTTTTTCATAAATCGCAGGTTTGTTTGGAATTCGTGCAAGCTCTAAATTAAAGTTCGTCCCATCAGAACCGACAATTAAAGGTTGATATAAAGAACCCAACACCAAGTTAGTATTTAAGTTATAAATAAATACACCTTCTTTGGCGTCAAATGTTGGAGCTACAGACTTATCCAATGCTGGACTAGATAAAATACCTTGAGCTGCTGGAGCTGTGCATCCATTCAGATTTCCCACACCACACTCTTGGGTACTTAATCTAAAAACATGGTTATTTAACCCTGCCGGCACCAACCACTTACCACTTGCAGCACTTCCCAAGAGCTTAGAACCATCACCACTATTCAATCGAATTACACCAGCTAGACCCAGTGTATTATTATAAAAAACACTCATACCACCCGTATTGGTTGACCCACCAAGTGTTTGAAATAATTGTATTTTACTACCATTAATACTAAAACCATTCATTACAGCTTGTAATCTAAGTCTATTAGCTCGCCCTGTCGCTGTTGTACTAAATAACTCCCCTAAATTAAATTGGTTCGCATCACCATCTTTTTTGCTTTGGTCTCGTACAAATGCATCCGCCCATAAAGCCAATTTCAGATTATATGCATCTTCACCACCAACATCTTTAGCAAAAGAATTTGTGGTTACTGTTTTCTTGTCAGGTGCAAATGAATATATGTTTTCATAAAGTGGAGCTTCGAGATTTAACGATGTAACAGAACCTGAACCTGCACCAAAATCTGGCACACCAGTATCCGTTTTAACATTTAAAATCCAAGGATTAACAGCAGTTCCCCAGCTCTTAATTGCAGCATTGGCGATACCAGTTGTCGCATTTATCCCTGGATCTAAACGACTGTTTGAATCGTTACTAAAATTTTTAGATATTGCCAAGCCATACAAATAAAGATCTGCCTTACCTACAGAATGATCCGTAGCAGTGACTGATCCATCCTTGTTTGTATCTTGCGACAAAGATGACAACGGCCCAACAGGAACATAATAGATATAACCTGTATCTAGGTTTCTTTTATTTACATCGATAATATTCGTTTCTGTCTGATTTGGACCTGCACCTTGAAAAACCATGTAGGCATTTTTAGGCAGTAATGCAATACCTTCACCTGTAGTATCACTCAAACTCTTGTCAGATAAAGCTTCAAGTGCAAAGCAAGATTGGCTTAGACATAAACCAAGTAAACTCGCTAAAACGGTTTTATTGAATTTTCCCGTATAATTGAGTGTAGTCATCTGTGACCTTCCTGTGTTATACGATGCTCCGCACCATATTTTATTTTATTTATTCCTAGATCCAACTCACGTATTAGAACTTTAATCCTTGTATATACGTTTATGTTATCTGTATCACACTTTATAGTATGCAATATTCTTCATTATTACAAAGTTTTTTGGTTAAAATATATCATTTTCCGATGAATGAGTTTTACTAAAACAAAAAGCGACCGAAGTCGCTTATAAAGAGTTAGTTTAGCAAAATGTTAAATTACCATAACAGTTACGATAAGGTTTCTCTAATAATGTAATATTTCCATCCCTAGCAGCAGAACTTGAAGCAATATTACTCACAAGAGCGCTAACTTTATCTTTAATATTCAAGGCAAAAGCATCCTGAAGATACATACTCCAACCTTTAGTCACAGGCGCTACATAATCTGGATATTGTAAATTTTGTGCAGATAAAGCAATACCGAACGTATTTGAATTTACATCTACTTGATGGACGTTACTTAGATTATATGGCATTTGGTAAGTCTTTAAACCTGCTACAGAAGTGCCCAATCCTGTTGCCAACTGTTGTTTAATATAGTCAGAAACACCACTTTTTAAGACAGGTAATAAGGCATTACCGATATCAGCTCCAATTGAACCTGAACAAACACCCAAGATTCTCACACAAGAATTTGACCTATTTAATTCCAAACCTGAAGTATTCGCCGTACCATTCATGATTTCATCAACAACTCCACTTAAATCCAACCCTTGTATTTTTGCTTGCGTTACTCTATTCCCAATAACTGAAACTGGTAAATCTACACGACTAACAGTTGAATAATTTGCAGTAATCTCACTATATCTTACCGATGCTAGAAGGATATTTAGGATTGAAGCATCTGCCAAGCCAAGAAATGCGCTTGGTGTTGTAATTGCACTACTATTCCATGTTGTTGGGCCAACAGGAGATACATTCGTTTCCCCTAGCATCGTTAAGTTTGCCTTCCCAGTAAAATACCCACTAAATGAATTTAGATTACCAATAGATAGGGGGCCTTCTGCTTTTTCAGCGCCAATACGAACACCTACAACTGCACGTGTAGAAGCACTATTTGGGTTTTTTATAGCAAATTGAAAATATGGATTACTTAAAACAAAATCCTTCATATTCTGTTGATTACTGATTGAATTATTACTATCCAAACCTTTTGGCTGCTTCGGATCTGTCGTTGCGGTGGTAATACAAGATCCCGAGGCTCCTGTTATACAACCAAATGAAACACTATCTAAATCTAAGTCACAAGCACCACTCCCATTTGTACCACCACAACCTAATTGGAGTTTTTTAATATTCGCATTCAATTCAACAGTTGCTTCAAAACCTAACTTATAGAATCCTATCGATGTATCACCACCAACACGTTTTGCCTCAATATTAGTAGCATCAGTAGGTGCGAGATAAGTCAAGCTCATAAGTGCTTGGCCCGTGGTTTCAGACAACTGATCATCTGTCATACTTTTTAAAGACGTATCTGCGTATGCTACAGACGTGCCAAAGCCACTTATAACTAAAAGTGACATACAAAATGTTTTTAAACTAAACATGAACATCTCCTTATCCTTAGACCATGTCCAAAAGTGAAACTCTACTGTTTTAAATGACCACCTTTTGAATTTAGAATTTCTTCATAAAATTCAAAAAGCTAACATTAGTAATGTATTTTTATTTTCAGAAGAGCAATATTATGTGACTAAGTTATCATTGTTTTTATTAAAATGGATATTTTACCGACAGAATGCAAACGAATTGTTTAATTCTATTTAAATAATTATTTCGGTTGAATTTTATCAATTTCTTATTATGGAGTTAAAAATATAACGACTGAATCTTTAGGCATATATTTCCTAAATTATTTTAAAGCTATAATTTTAATAAATATTTAGTACAATAAAAAGCGACCGAAGTCGCTTATATAAAAAATTAGTCTAGCAGAATGTTAAATTACCATAACAATTACGATAAGGTGCAGGTAGACCAACAATATTACCAGCTTTTGCTGACCCCCCTAGAATAGAGGAAGTAAACACATCCAAAGGTTGACTAATATTTAATGTAAATGCAGCAGGTAAATACATTCCCCAACCTTTAGTCATTGCTACTGGCGTTGTAGTTGCTTTTCCTGCAGTGTCATAAGCTACATACCCAGGATAATACAGATTTTGACTCTGCACAGTAATACCAAACGAAGGAGAGTCTATATCTAATGATCCCACATTCGAAAGATTATAATTCAAGTTAAAATTTGATAATTGAGATGTTGTTATACCTAGCCCAGAAGCCAATTGTGCCTTAACTTGATCTTTAACACCACTTTTCAACACAGGAAAAAGAGCATTTGTCAAAAAATCTGGAACCCATGTAGTAGTTTCAATATTTGCTACAGAATCAACCACCTCATTTACAACGCTATCTAAATTTGCACCAATAATCTGCGCATAATTAAATCGATTCCCAGAATTTGAAACAGCCCAAGTTCGTGTCACATCTTTTGTTATATCCGCACGAACATTTGATGCCATAACTTTAGGAAAGCCTAAAATCTCCCAATCATTTAAACCTAAATTTCCATAAGTATCTGAATAATTTTTATAATCAGAATTCGTCGTAAATGCTAAATTATTCTTTTTTAACATTGTAATATTGGCTGTACCAGACAAATAACCTGAAAAAGACATGATGTCATTAAAACTCATCGGGCCTTTGGCATTTTCTGCACCTATACGCACACCTAATACTTCACGTGTTGACGCACTTTCAGGGTTTTTAATTCCAAACTGAAAAAATGGATTAGATAATACAAAATCTTTTATTTGATTTGCCTGACTTATATCTGTAATGGTACTACCACTTGTTGTATGAGCTGCAGGATTATTGGTCGCTGAGCCTTTTACATCTGGAAGCAGCGATAAACAATTACCACTAGCATCAGCAACACAACCTAAAGAGAAATTGCTAATCTCAATATCACACCCGTTAGCTCCATTTGTGCCACCGCAACCGAGCTGCAAGTTTTTAATGTTTGCATTTAAACTCACTTCGGCTTCTAGACCCAACTTATAAAAACCCACATTACCATTTGTTTTAGTGTAGTAATTTCCTGCATCACCTGGGGCAATATAATTTAATGAAAACATTGCCTGACCTGTTGTTTCAGACATCTGATCATCCGTCATTTGTTGCAATGTCGCAGCATATGCTCCACCTACACTCAAACCACAGAATGTTAATAATGCAATATTTAAAGATTTTAACTGGAACATCATATGCTTCCGTCCTTAGTAAGGCTTAACCCTTATTTTTATTCCTTTGGCTAAAACTTTTATTTCAATTCTTAAAACAAGAAAAGAGCAAAACAATGCGAAAGTTATCACATTTTTTTAGCATAAACATTCAAATACCCTAGTCACAAAATAATCAAAATAAATCAATAAAGCCAATAATTTCAGATAAAAAACAACAAATTAAATAAATCTAAATTAACTAATTAACAAAACTTAACTATAATTCTATAAAATTAACTTTTAAAACAATTAAAGATAATTACATCACATTTATTCTTTTCCTGAGTTTTAGACATAAAAAAGCAAGTGATTAACACTTGCTTCAAAATACGAATTTTGTTTTTTAATATTAAGCCTTAGGTAACGTCACACCCGTTTGACCTTGGTATTTACCACCACGATCTTTATAAGATGTTTCACACACTTCATCAGACTCAAAAAATAGCATTTGCGCAACGCCTTCACCTGCATAAATACGTGCAGGTAGGTTGGTCGTATTCGAAAACTCTAGAGTAACGTGACCTTCCCACTCTGGTTCAAGCGGTGTGACATTCACAATAATTCCGCAACGTGCATAAGTCGATTTACCTAAACACACAGTCAAAACATTACGTGGAATGCGGAAATATTCAACCGTGCGTGCTAAAGCAAACGAGTTTGGAGGAATAATACATACATCAGATTCGATATCGATAAAGCTTTTGTCATCGAAATTTTTAGGATCGACAATCACAGAATGAACATTGGTAAATACTTTAAATTCACGTGCACAACGAACATCATAACCATAGCTCGACACGCCATATGAAATGAGTTTTTCACCATCTGCATCATAACGGACTTGGTTTTCTGCATACGGTTCAATCATGCCGTGTTTTTCGCTCATTTCGCGAATCCAACGATCAGACTTAATTGCCATTTTTCTATCCCAAAATCTATTTTCAATACTGCGCTGTACTTTAACTGAAAATGCTTTTGAAAGGAATGTTTAAACGAAGAGCAGATAGGTTAAGTTCACTTGATCGTAAACTTAAAAAATTGTTTTTTAACTAAAATAGATTACAAATTTAAAAGTGCAGAATAGCTTAATGGCACAGAAAAACTAACTAGAACCAGAGAAGCTGTACGCTGCATATTGCATTGGTTCAACCAACTGACTTTATTACTCGACAATACCGAACCAATAAATGTCCAAAAAAATGCAATTGGAACAATGAGTAATAAAAATACGAGCATATGTGATGTATATGCCGATGCATTTTGCCATACATAAGTTGGAAAAATTGCAGAAGCAAATAACAACGCTTTCGGATTTAATAATGTTGCTGTAAATAGTTCACGCGCTCTAATCGTGGGCTGATTAAAATTTTCATCACGATTGGCTGTACGCCACAATTTAAGTGCTAAAAATAATATATAACCTGCACTAAATAATTTTAAAATTGTTGGAATGAATGGAAACTGTTTTGAAACAGAACCAATAATTAATCCCCAGATACTAATGGCGATAAAGTACCCTAACGCTTCAGCAGGAATGAGACTGAGCGATTTACGAATTCCAACTTGAATTCCAGAAGATGCTAAAAGCGTATTGGTTGGCCCAGGTGTCAATAAAATTGTCACCACTAAGCCAATAAAAAACCATGAAATCATCAAATGACCTCATCAATGGATTGAACGCAGATTAAATCAGATATATTCAATTGGCAAAAAATTATTTGTAAGAAAAATTATTAACACATGGCTCAAATCAACACTTTAATAAATAAAATCAAAACATTAACAAATAATTACAATTAAAAACCGTAAAGTCATCTTATAACTGAGCGCTGTTTTTATCACCTATATTAGAGTGAAATTTAAAATATTTTGTTTATTTTTCATCTTTTTTAAATATAAAAATGCTAATAACCCAACCAACATTACTGAATTTTTAAACAAAAAAACCGATCAATAATTTTTTATTTTTAAGTAAATTTTCAGTTTTATTGCTTATTATTCAAACTTATTTATTACCTCTAGACAAGCTCACAATCTGAGCAACATGAGAAAAACTGTCCCTTCTTTTGTTATTCAGGCACAATAGTGATCTTACTGATATTTTCTAAATTTATGGCAAAGCGTTTTTTTCAGTCTTGGCTTCCTTCTCCAGAAAAAGTCAATAGTTTGAAACTTATGAAGATTTTTGGCAATAAAGCCTTAAGTCCAATGCTTTGGTATGTCAATCGAAAATCCATTTCTAAAGCCATGTTTATTGGTACTTTTTGGGGTATTTTACCGATCCCCTTTCATACCCTTTTGATTATTCTGACGATTATTTTATTTGAAGCCAATTTGCCGATTGGTTTAATTTTAGCTTGGGTGATGAATCCTTTCACGGTGATACCCATTTTAATTTTTGCATTTTGGATTGGTTCAAAAATCTACCATGTACATATGATTAATCAAGATATGCTTTTAGGTGTATTTCATCAGATTATTCATTGGATTCAAAACTTTGGGCATGGGCATATCGATTTTAGTTTAGCCAAAATTCTAGCGACTGGCTTACTTATAGAAGCTTTGGTTTTTGCATCATTATTATTTATTATTACCCGTATTTATTGGCGTTGGAGCGTGATTCGAAAGTGGAATACTCGTAAGAATGACCAAACGAGCACTAAGCATTCTCTAACTTAATGCTTTACAGATTCAATCATTCAGTTTGGAATATTTATATATGAACAACATGATTAAAATATGCTACTTATAATGTTATTAATTAAGCACAACTTCTACCAATTCCGAATGCCCTGTCGATAAATCACCATTCAACCATTGCCATTCTTCTACAAGTTTAATGATACCATTATCCAAAAATTCAATTTTAGTTTTACATTGCCCTATTCTCAATTCACCTGTCACTGTTAAGTGTTGGTAGCAAATTTCAAAAGTACTTTCACTGAGCATTTGTCCGATAATAGAACCAATTTGAACTAGTCTGCCTTCATATTTAGCAGTGATGACTTTACCTTTTTGGCTGTATTGGAAAGGCTCATGAAAACTTTATTATTGAGTAAATTGATATTTTTCATTCATTTTCCTTAAAGAAACTTACTCCCTCGACCTAAAAATAAGAAGGGAGTAAGTGACAATATCAGAAAATTCGTTGTGGATCTTTTTCGACTTTAGGCAAAAATTGTACGATTTTCTTAGCAATCGCAATATAACTTTCAGCGGCAGCATCACCAGCAATCACAGATGGTTTTCCTGCATCGGCATTTTCACGAATTTGCACATTTAAAGGTAAACGTCCAAGCAGCGGAATATCATATTGCGCTGACAATTGATCACCACCACCTGTACCAAAAATTTGTTCTTCGTGACCACAGCTCGAACAGACATGGGTAGACATATTTTCAATAACGCCCATCACTGGAATCTGAACTTTATTAAATAATTCAATACCTTTAACCGCATCCATGAGTGCAACATTTTGTGGCGTAGTCACAATTACTGCGCCAGTAACAGGAATTCTTTGTGCGAGTGTCAATTGAATATCACCTGTACCAGGTGGCATATCAATCACCAAGACATCTAAATCAGGCCAAAGTGCTTGATTAAACAATTGCATCAAAGCACCCGTCGCTTTTGCACCACGCCATGCAACAGGTGTATTTTGTTTACCAATCAAATGCCCAATTGAAAGTACCGCCATTCCATAAGCTTCAAGTGGTACGAAATTTTCCCCTTCAATTTTAGGCGTTTGCCCTTCATTTCCCAACATGGTTGGAATACTTGGACCATAAATATCTGCATCCAAAACACCGACTTTTAAGCCTAGAGTATTCAATGCAAGTGCAATATTCACGGTTGTTGTGGATTTACCTACGCCACCTTTGCCCGATGAAATAAGAATCACATTTTTAATTCTTGGATGTTTCGGAATATCACGTTGTTGTGGGGCAGCTTTTTGAATCGGTGGATTATTCGGATCTTCTACTACTTGAGCCACTTGCGGTGAAGCATCAACAACGGGTGGCAGTTTTCGACTTTCTTCTTTCGGTTTTGATGAGCAACTATGCCCTGACTGACCATGTTGATCACTCGAACAGCTATGATCATGTTGGATTTTTTGTTGGATCACATGCATATTCAGCTCTTGAATACCACATTTTTCCAATGCATCTGCAAGATCATCATGAATTTTTTGCAAATGCTCAGCTTCTTCTGGAAAGGTATTGATGGTCAATTGCAACACACGACCTTCAACATTAATTTGCGTAATTCGATCCTTCAGCGAGTTGCTGGATTCAGGCAAAATATAGTTTTGCAATACAGTTTGGATTTCTTCCTCTTTCACCTCCTGCGCAGGTGAAAAAACTGATTTGAGTGAAGAAAGCCACGACATAGATTTGCTCCAAATTTGCAAATACAACAATACTAAAACCCTAGTTTAACTGTAAATGCGCTGAAGGTTAAGCCTTGTTCTACACAGCTTTTCCAATGTTGTTATTAATCCAACCTATTTAGTTGGTTTAACTCATTAATCAACCATTTTAAAATGGGGGAAAATTTACCTATGTGGGTCTGCTTTAACATTGATGACTAAGATCACAATCAGAATAACCGTTCTTAATATTTGATTTTGAAATCGTTGAGGTGAAGTGTAATATTTTCGATACATACCTTCGCCTATTTTTTAGCTATATTATTTCTTTTATTTAATTTCTTCATTTATTTACGAACAATAATCAAAGGTACCCGAATGAAACGTATTATAGCTTTAACACTCACATTATTTATTTCTAGTGTTACTTTTGCAGGTTCATCGGCCAATACAGTCCGAGCAACATCGGGGCAATTAATCAGTGTTGGTGATAGGGTGACCGAAATGATGACTCGAATTAATCAATCGCCCATTTCTATGAACTCATACGAAGTTAAACAAGGTGAAATAACCATCACGGCTTCCGATTATGCCTATGATATTGACAATGTTATTTATACCTTCACCATTATTAACAATCAAGTGCGTAAAATTGAATGGGTAAGAAAAGATTCATAATTATTATTCACTAGACCTCTTGCTAAAGTAATTTCGAACTTGATTCTGATCTATCTTGAGTGTTCCCTCTCCTGCTAGGAGAGGGTTAGGGAGAGGTTTTCTATTAAATGCCCCTCATCCTAGCCTTCTCCCAAAGGGAGAAGGGACTCTCATACGTTTTCTGAAAGAATATTTGAATCTAAAATTTGAACATTTTTTTGAGTTACGCAAGAGATCTACTATTTATCTTCTATATTATTACAAACCGAGCACTTTAAATACGCTTGTTTTTTTAATTGATAGTTGGTGAATCAATTCACTTTCTTAAAATTCAAAAAAATCAGTACAGTCTATTTTTATTTAAACTATACTGATTTGTTAAAACAACATATTTACAATGACTTACTTATCTCATGATCAAATTTTCTATGATAAAAGGTTCAAATGATTTCTCATCATTAACTCACATCAACCTTTATCATTGTTTTTAAAGCTATTCAGCGTCTCTGTTGCCTTTTTCTTTAATTCATCAAACTTTCCAGTTGCCTGAACTTTTAATTCATCAAGTTTTGCAGATGCTTCATGTTTCAGCTCATCTGCCTTCTGTTTTGCTTCATCAAATTTATGACTCGCCTCAGTTTTCAACTGTTCCAATTTTTCAGTTGCTTGATGCTGTAATTCAGCAGCTTTGTCCTTCGCTGCACCCAGTTTTTCATCAAAAGCTGCTTTGTGCTCTGAACCACTTGCCTCTACATCACTTTTCAAATCATTGAGCGCTTTTTCACCTTGAAGTTTTGCTTCTTTGGCACTATTAGTTAGATCATCTATTACTTTTTCGCCTTCTAATTGAGCCTCTTTTGCCTTAAGTTTCAGGTCTTCACCAAGTTCAGATGCTTTGTTTTTAAGTTCATCTAATTTACTGTCAGTCATCATATTTCCCCTGATTTGTTACTGTTTTTGTGAATACCCATTTATTACACACTTCGGCGCCTATCATTGAATACCGAAGCATCAATGGTATTTATATACAATCTAAGCGGACTTGCGTTATAAAACATCATTTTGCAATAAATACCATACGTATTGTTACGATTGATATTTTCAGTCAATCCACTATGTATAAACGGATCAATATGGGGATACGACTATTTTTTAAAACTATCTATTGCAGGATTAACGATATACTTTATATGTCAATCCCGAAAGTTTAATTTAGAGCTAGAACAAATATGAATGCCAATCTTAAGGCTAAAATTATTCGAGTTTGTGATGAAAAAATTGCGAAGAAAGGCAGCGATGTCGGACTTTCTTTTTATGCATTTTTTGCCAATAAAAATGATGATCCTGAGGCTTTAATGCAGCTTGCAACATGGTGGATACAGACACATCAACTCGATCATTTTGAAAAAGCAACCAAGATTAAGCACATGATTTTTCAAGAGAATTAATACTGTTGAGGATCAAAATGATTATTCTCAATCCATATCATTGTGGAAATACTTCAATCTTATTCTTAAAATCAATTATCTATCTGACTCAGATGGGTAAACCTACCCGCTTGGCGTTGATATTGATCAATCTGTGGAACTAAACGCTGGAAATGCTCAGATTGTACATGCGCATTCAATGCCGCACGATCAACCCATTCCTCAATAAAAACAAAATGCCCTTGTTCTTTTAGATCATGAAATAAATCATAAGCAATACAGCCTTGTTCAAGTTTAGTTTTCTTCACAAGCTCGTTATATAGAGGTAGCACGATATCAATCTTATCGATTTGAATAAAGTCTTCTGCAATCAGTTTTAACATGGTGACGAACCAATAGATTTTCATTGACCATAACATATACTTAGATCCAAATTAACACCTTTTCACTTTATGATTTTTATAATGGCGAAGATGAAATGCTCTTATATTTATCTTTAATTTTGTTAATTTTCCCACATTTTAATATTCGTTTATCGATAAGCAAATACATTATATTTCCGCTGAGTAAACCGACCATGAGTGGAACAAGTAAAATGATAAAACTAACGATTCCAAATGTTAAAGTTTCAACCACATCATAAATTCTGCCATCTAAAAACTGAAAGAAGAGTATTAACCCAAACCAATTTAATCCCAACGTGATGATTACTTTAAGCATGTGATTCGTCTCGATGATTTTTTTCGGCACTGGCAAGCATCTAAAAACAATCCAAAAACAAATAAAAGCGGTGAACAATAAAAATGGTGTTAAATAAAGCATGACTTCTATGCCACGACTCGACATTCGCTCTGAGCCTACAACGAATAAATTGCCATGATAAAACTTTAAGAATAAACAAAATGGCATCACAACACTCAGTACTGAAATCACACTGGCAAATATTGCTGAAAAGAATAAATTCCAAGACCGCATATTATTTTCCGTTTTTGGACTTGGCTTTATTATCTAAAACTAATTTGTGCTTTTATTGAACTGAATGTGAGTTTTGGGTGAAGTTTTCCAATGTAATTCTGAAATAATTTGGCAATGTTTTAAAATACTTTTACGCTTACTTAATTTTTAATACGTCAGAATTTGATCAAAAATAAATTCCGAAAAGTCGATCACTATCAATTGAGTATCTAATCCTACTTGTTTGAATTTAATGATGCGAATCAGAAACAGCATTTAGTGAATGGCTACAAATAAAGTTGGAATCCATAGCAGATTCACGTCCGGTAACACTACATGATCAGATTGTCATGTGGATGGATGTTCTGTGTAAAAAGCATATCGCTGATATATAAACAATGAATTACCCTATTTTAAAGAGCGCATAAAACTCACGGCGGAAAACAACCAAATAAATAAGATAAAACAACGACCTTGAGTAAAATGACTGACATCCGTACCGTGAAGAATATTATGGCGAGTCATACTCACTGTCGAACTGCTATCCATTTTATATGCTGCAAGCTCTAAGAAAAAATGATTCAACTCGTTGGCGATTTTTGCTTTATGCCACAAGCTCTTAATTTCATGACCTTTTAAACCTGGAACGATTTTATAAACATCGACATATTTGGTTTCTTGCTGTTTTAAATAGCCTTTTTGAACCAAAATATCGGTCAATAAACCTTCCAATTGTGCATAAAGTAGCGGTACACAACCTGAATAAAGCTTTAATTCATAAAGTTTGAATGTTTCTTCAATCACTTGACGGCGTTGCGCTTTTAAATCGCCAATGTCTAATTCATCAAAAGCTTCGAAAAAGGTTTTTTGGAAATGCTCACCATTGATAATATCTAAAAGATTAAATGTAGATAAATCATCAATGGTATGAATAATTTGCAAAAAATAAACCAAATTTAGCGCATCATTGGCAACTTTAACCTCTACAGGTTTATTCAGTTCATTTGCAAGAACATCAAAATAAGATTCTTCACTTGCAAGATTCTCCAGTGTTTTGATGAGATAGAGATGTTCATCTTCGGAAATTTCCTCAAGATACTGCTCTGCTTCTCTTAAAATATTCATCCCAAGCTGTTTTTGAGCATTTTGATTTTGCGGAATACGTGTTACAGGTTGGTCAAAATCAAAATCTTCATCATCGATCATGGGAGGGTCACTTTTGGGAAATATATGAATGGGTCATTCTATAATAATGAATTGATGAAGATATGAATATCTATAAAAGCTACATTTGAAAAGAATTCACCTATTCTGTTGTGCATCTTCATGGCAATTAAGCTAAAATCACTGCCCTTGCATTAACTTTGAGAAAGAGAGTTATATCCGTGCGAAATATCTTAGTCACTAACGCCCTTCCATACGCAAACGGTCCTATTCATATGGGTCACCTACTCGGCTACATCCAAGCAGATATCTGGGTTCGTGCCATGCGTGCAATGGGACATGACGTGACTTATGTCTGCGCGGATGATGCACACGGTACAGCCATCATGTTGCGTGCCGAAGCCAATGGTATTACCCCAGAAGAACAAATTGCCAATGTGCAGAAAGAGCATATTCGTGATTTTGATGGTTTCAGTGTCCATTTCGATCATTACGATTCGACCAATAGCGAAGAAAACAAAAACCGTTCTTCCGAGATTTATATTAAAAACCGTGAAGCAGGCAATATCGCTATTCGCCCTGTAACACAATTGTTCGACCCTGAAAAAAGCATGTTCCTGTCTGATCGTTTCATTAAAGGCACCTGCCCAAAATGTAAAGCGGAAGATCAATATGGCGATGCGTGTGAAGTTTGCGGCACAACCTATAACGCAACAGAATTATTAAACCCGCGTTCAACTTTGAGTGGTGCAACACCAGTCGAAAAATCTTCAGATCATTACTTCTTCAAACTACCTAACTTTGCAGAATACTTGCAAAAATGGACTCGTGATGAAGGTCGTTTACCTGTTTCAATTGCCAACAAGTTAGACGAATGGTTTGATAATGGTTTGAATGATTGGGATATTTCTCGTGATGCGCCTTATTTCGGTTTTGAAATTCCAGATGCTCCGAATAAATATTTCTACGTTTGGGTCGATGCACCGATTGGTTATATGTCAAGTTTTGAAAACTACATTAAAACCAAACGCCCTGAATTGAGTTTTGATGATTTTTGGAAAAAAGATTCAAAAAATGAGGTTTATCACTTCATTGGTAAAGACATTGTGTATTTCCATGCGCTGTTCTGGCCTGCAATGCTTGAAGGTGCAAACTACCGTACGCCATCTGGTTTATTCGTAAATGGTTTCTTGACTGTAAATGGTCAGAAAATGTCTAAATCACGTGGTACATTTATTAAAGCGGAAACTTATCTAGATCATTTGAATCCTGAATATCTACGTTATTACTTTGCGTCTAAACTGTCTGATAAAGTTGAAGATTCTGACTTAAATTTGGATGATTTTGTTCAGAAAGTAAATTCAGATCTTGTGGGTAAAGTTGTGAATATTGCAAGCCGTTGTGCAAAATTCATTAACACCAAGTTTGACAATAAACTTTCGGCAACATGTGCAGAACCTGAATTGGTTCAAAGCTTTATTGATGCAGGCGAATCGATTGCGACTCAATATGAAGCACGTGAATTCTCTGCAGCAATTCGTGAAATCATGGCGCTTGCAGACAAAGCCAATCAATATATTGATGAGAAAAAACCGTGGGCACTTGCGAAGCAAGAAGGTCAGGAACAGCAAGTTCATGACGTATGTTCTGTCGGCATTAACTTATTCCGTCAATTGGCAATTTACCTTGCACCTGTTTTGCCAACACTTGCAAGCCAAGTTCAAGACTTCTTGAAAATGGACAACTTCAACTTTGCATCAGGCAAAACGATTTTAGTTGATCATGAAATTGCATTGTTCCAACCACTTATGCAACGTGTAGACCCGAAAGCTGTAGCATCTATGGTTGATGCTTCTAAGGATTCTTTAGCTGCTGCTGCCGAGCCAGTGAAAGTTGAAAAGAAGAAAGAAAAGAAAGTTGAGAAAAAGCCTGAAGCTAAAGTCGGTGAAGCTGAAATTATCGGTATCGAAGATTTTATGAAGATCGATTTACGTGTTGCGGAAGTTCTAGATGCTGCGCATGTGGATGGTTCGGATAAACTGCTACAACTGACTTTGAACGTTGGTGAAGCTGAACCTCGTAATGTATTCAGTGGTATTCGTGAGTTCTATGCACCTGAAGATTTAAAAGGCAAACTGGTGGTGGTGGTGGCTAACCTTGCACCGCGTAAAATGCGTTTTGGTATTTCGAATGGTATGGTACTTGCAGCGGGCAATGGCGAAGGTGTTTGGGTGATTTCACCTGAATCTGGTGCTAAAGCAGGCGATAAGGTTTCTTAATATTTAGGCAAAAAAATCCCCTCAATTGAGGGGATTTTTTATTTGTGAGCACTCAATGAGTTTTGACTAAAGTTAGGTGAACGTGGGCCATATAGTAAGCCTTTTTGCTGATTTAGCTGTGGTGAATACAATAAATGGCTTACCGTATCTGATAGTACATACGCTTTGTCACTTAAATGATTTGAAATTTGGTCTACTAAAGCACCGACTAGCATACCCACTAAACCTGCATTGCTATTATTGTTAGCAAGTTGTTGCTTCTCTGTCCCTTCCCAAAGTAACTCACCAGTTTTCAGATCTACTAGCTTCGCCTCTACTGCAACAGTAGCCACAGTTTGAAATACCTGATACTTCGAGCCATATTCTTTCACTTTGATATAAAGTGCAGCATCAGCACCAAATATTTCTTGCAACTTTTGTGGTGCGATGGATTGAGCATCTGAACCATTAAAGACACCATTTTCCTTAAACATAGTATCAACGACACTAATTGGAAAAACGTAATAGCCTGCTTCGGCAACAGGTACCGTTACAGTTGACCAGTAACTATAAGTTGCGCGCGTATCTGGTGACTCATTGACTGGAGGCATGATCAAGATAGATTTCGGCATGTTTACAGTATAAGCACTTAAGTTACGTGAACTTTTGGGAGCGACAGTACAACCTGTAAATAAAATCACCAGAGCACTATAAACAAATAAACGTTTTAACATTTTCATTTTTTAGCCCCAGATGCGGTCTGACCTGTCATTTTTTTCAATAATCGATCCATCAAAACAGTAGACTCGGGATAGATCTGACGCTCTAGCCCAAAATATTCAGTCGCACGAGAGAAATCATTTGTATTTAAATATAGCAAACCCAAATGCGCATAAAGACCTGGTGGAATCGCATTGTTTTGGGCTTTCGATTTTTCAATATCTTTTTCAAGTTTAATGATTTGATCTTGCGGTAAAGCTTTCTCAGGTAAACTTAATGATAAATACGTTTGCTGTGGAAATTGCCCCCAGCTATACAATGGTTTAGGAGCGCTCGCACAACCGACCAAACTCAATGACAATATGCCACTAACCAATAAGAATAAATTTTTCACGATTTCTACCTTATTACTTAGCAGACCATTTACCAGTTTGTATATCTAGCACAAGATTATTCACAGCTTCACGCACTGCCAAATCCAAAACCTTACCATTTAATGTTGAGTCATAGGATGCGGTTGAACCAAAGCCAAGTATTTCACGTTCACTTAAAGCATACTCACCCGCACCTTGAACTGAGTGAACAATTTCTGCAGTTTTTACATCCACAATATTTAAATTTACTTTCGCATACGCTATTTGTGTTTTTCCTCGTCCAAGGACGCCAAATAGTTGATGATCACCAACTTCTTTACGACCAAACTCTGAAACATCTCCTGTTAAAACGAATCTAGCACCTTTAATCGATTGCGATGATTTATTAAAGCCAGACTCTTGCTGAAGTTCTGATAAATTATCGCGATTTAAAACAGAGAAATAACCAGATTGTTGAAGGTGTGTTTCTAAAATTGTTTTCGCTTGACCACCTAAACGATCAACATTATCTGAAAAAATTCCACGCATATAGCTTGAACGGTTATCAAACTTGCCAATTGATACAGGAGTTTTTTCACCAGTATATTTAACAGCTGCGGTTGCAGCAGTCACTTGTGGCGCCTGAATTGTTCTCATTGTTTCTGTAGTCGAACATCCTGCAAGAGTGGTACCCCCCACTATAAAAGTTAATATTAATTTATTCATTAAGTCTTCTCATTGTAAATATTTGTAAAAAAGTATTTTAACAATGTATAAATTAAAAAAACATCATAAATATTAAAGTTTTTTCATTAGTCGAAATTTAAACAGCTACCGACCTTTAATTTAAAATAATATTATGCAAGTCAAAAAACTAAAAACTTTACGTATAGAGGAATCTTATAAATAGTTAATTTAAATAAAAACCTTATTCATGAGTTTATACAGAATTTGATAATGACTTTTCAATAGCAACGACTCATGTTAGAAATAATCAATAATAATTTTATTTGAACGATGATGAAAAAATCCATTCTAGCAATAACAGTCTCAATCGCACTATTCAGCTCACTTTCAACAGTTGCAGAAACTACAAAAATTTTACCCATCATTGAACAGCAAGCGCAAGTAGCAGGCTTTTATCAACATCAAGTGGGTAATACCCAAATCACAGCCCTATTGGACGGCACAAACTTTATCTCTCCAACACTGTTTAAAGATATTTCACAGGATAAGGTTCAAGAAATTTTAAAGAAATATCATGCAGATCAAACCAAAGGTGTACAAACCTCCATTAATGCTTTTCTAGTCAATACGGGTCATTCACTGGTTTTAGTAGACAGTGGCACAGCGGATTGCTTTGGCGCACATTTAGGTTCTGTACTGAAAAATCTAAAAGCATCGGGCTATCAACCTGAGCAAGTGAATACAATTTTACTCACCCATTTACACCCCGAACATTCCTGCGGAGTCAGTAAAAATGGTGTAGCGAATTTTCCTAATGCCACCATTTATGTATCAGACGATGAAGCAGATTATTGGCTAAGCCCGAAACAAGCTGAAAAAATTCCGCAAGATAAACGAGAAAATTACACAGCAACAGTGGAAAAAATTAAGGCAGCACTTACACCATATCAGGCAAAGAATCAATTTAAGACTTTTAAACTGGGTGACAAAATTGATCATTTTGAAGTCATTAATACCGCAGGTCATACACCCGGACATTTTAGTTATAAGCTAAAAACTACAGGTGAAGATATGATTTTCATTGGTGATATTGTTCATTCTCATACCGTGCAGTTCGATCAACCTGAAACGGCTATTGAATATGATATAGATCCGAAACAAGCCGTTCAGACTCGTTTAAAACAATTCACTGATTATGCTGCAAATGGACAAACAATCGCTGCGCCTCATTTACCATTTCCAGGCATTGGGCATATCTACAGTACAGATGGGAAACGTTACCAATGGATTCCCGTACTTTTTAAAGATTAATCCATATTCAAAATAAAATTTATTAAATTCAAATATAAAAAAGTCCTACTGTATTTAAGTAGGACTTTTTTCATTCAAAATATATGAAATTTTATAGATTTAGATCATTACAACATTTATTAGGGAAATAAAGAGAGCTCAAAAATCACTTCATCCCAAAAATCAGTTTCAAACCAAGCAAACTCATTACACCGCCTGCAATACGGTCAAACACCTTTTTAAACTTTAAATAAACACGACGTGGACCTTCAGCAGACAAAGCGACAGCGACCAACGAATACCAACCAGCATCAATAAAAAAGCACAATAAAGGCAGTACAACATAATAATAAGAAGGAATTTCTTTGGGTAAAAGTGCCGTAAAAATACTGGCTAAAACAATCGCAATTTTCGGGTTACTTAACTGAGTAATAAACCCTAAACGATACGCTTGTGCATGACTCATGCTCTGGAGAGAACCATCTGGCTGAGTCATAGGATCTTTAGCATGTTTAATAATTTTATATGCCAAATACAGTAAATATAAGCCACCACAGATTTTCAATACCAAATATGCAGAAGGCACAGCCAATAAAACTGCCTGTAACCCAATGATAGCTAAAAATCCAAAAAAGGCAGCGCCAGTCCCTGTTCCTAAAGCGGTGAACAGACCATGTTTACGTGAAATCGCAATTGAATTTTTTGCTACATAAATAAAGGTTGGACCAGGACTAATCGCACCAAGCATTAGAGCCAAAGTAATCGAACCTAAGATCAATAAGGATTCCATAAAATTGAGCTCTAAACTTGCGAAAATTTGAAATGAATTTTACGATATAAACAAATAATTTGCTTCGATTATTTCAAAAAATTAACTACAACTTTTCATACCAAAACAATAAAACTCTTTTATCATTCTGTATTTCCTATTCATTTTTCGCCTAAGTGCGATACAAGAAGAATCATGGAGTTTTGAAATAGTCTAATCACTTAATCTCTAACAATAGTTTCAGTCTTTGCGCTAAGAAGATAATCTTTTTCATAAACAGGCATTCCTGCAATATTCATTGAACGTACTTCTGTCTTAGTCGGTGTCGGTGGTTTTTTCTCACACCCGACCAACAACACAGTGACCATAACACTTAACACCATGGATAGCATTTTCATAACATATCCTCATTCTTTGTTTTTATAATTTTAGAATAACAGATTTGAACAAAAATTCAGCTACTTTATAATAAGTCATGTTTATTTTGCCCAATATTGAATCTATTTCGGGATCATCAATTTCATTGAATTTTATTTAGAGTTTTTTGATAAAAACTTGGTGATGGTTCAAAAGTACGCCTATTTTTTGCCAAGCTAAAACTATTTTAGAGAAGATTTACAAAATTTCACACAGCCGACTATTTACATCGGACAAAAATGTCCGTTAAATATATCTAAATACTAAACCTGCTGTTCTTCTATGCTCAAACGCCAACAACGTGCTGCTCAAAACCGTGAGGATTTATTGAATGCAGCGATAATAATATTTCGTCAGCAAGGCATTCAAGCACCTTTACAATTGATAATTGATGAAGCTGGTGTCGGACGAGCAACCTTTTATCGTAACTTTGAAGATCGTCGTGCATTGGTCATTGCGCTTATGGAACAAGCGCTTACACGATTGGAAGAACGTGCAAAAAAATATTCAGAATATCCAGACGGATTTATTCAATTAATCCAAAACCATATTTACAACTTACCCAATTTAACGGCGCTGACAGAATATTGGCGAGTGATTGATCGAAATGATCCAATTATGGTACAAATTTATCAAAGACGGGATGCAATTTTACAACCGCTTATTGACCAGTCTATTGCCAATCAGATCTGCCGCCCAGATTTAAGTCCCAAAGATTATGCCATGATCACCAGTATCCTCAGATCATCATTTCAAGGATTGGGCGATGAAGAACAAATGGATTTAGCCAAGCGTGCTGTTGATCTTCTTATTCATGGTATTAAAGCGTAAGAGACGTATATGGATAAAACACCTCGTCTTTTAGAACCAGCACCCGATTGGACACCTGAAGAAAAACCAACCTTGCCGGGTTCTCCTGCTGTGATTGCCCATCCCACATATAAGCGTTTTTTATATTTTTTTATTGGCTTATTTATCGCTATTTCGGGCAGTCTGAGTAATGGTTTTATCACAGCGAACCTTCCTTTAATTCAGGGAGAATATTCACTGACACCCTCACAAGCGGCATGGATTCCTGCAGCTTATGTAATGGCAAATATTAGTTCTAACCTCTTATTATTTAAAGCAAGACAACAATATGGGCTGAGGCTATTTTCAGAAATAGGTTTAGTCCTTTTCAGTGCTGTGCTGATTCTACATATTTTTGTCCATACTTATGAAATGGCAGTTTTTGTCCGTGTAATGAGTGGCTTAGTGGCTGCCCCACTCAGTTCATTGGGTATGTACTACATTATGCAAGCTTTTGAACGTGCCAACTTTGGACGCGGCATTTATCTTGCATTAGGCTTTCAACAATTAGGGATTCCCCTTGCTTGGATTCTTTCGCCCTATATTGTCGATGTGAATGATTGGAATATTTTTTATACCTTTGAATTGGGTTTAGCACTGTGCTGTTTAGCCATGGTGGTTTCATTAAAATTACCACGTAGTTTAAGAATTGAGGTCTTTGAAAAACAAGATTTAATCACTTTCGCACTGCTTGCCCCAGGCTTTGCTTTAATGTGCGTTGTGCTCACTCAAGGGCCTATTCTCTGGTGGTTTGAAGCCAAATGGTTGGGATATACCCTCATTGCCAGTTTCTGTTTAATGATCATTGGTTTTACTTATGAACACTTTCGGGTCAATCCGCTGATTATTACCCGATGGTTAGGTACAGCATCGACATTAAGATTTATTTTCGGTGCTTTGGCATTACGTTTTTTAATGTCAGAGCAAACCTACGCAGCAGTTAATTTCCTCAAAACAATGGGCATGGGACCAGACCAATTTGTCTCACTCTATGTCGTTATTTTTCTGGGTATAAGCTCGGGTACTATTTTCAGTGCGATGACTTTTAAACGAGAGCGCATTGTTTGGCATTTAATTGGCGCAGAAATCCTGATCTTTATCGCATGTGCATTGGATTACCATCTGACCAGTGACGTTCGCCCAGCCAATTTTTATCGTAGCCAATTCTTAGTTGGGTTTGCCAGTGGTATGTTTATTGGCCCGCTATTATTGACAGGAATTATTAGTGCATTGCAAAAAGGACCTTCGCATATGGTTACTTTTGTCGTGCTATTTTCTGCAACACAAAGCTTTGGTGGGTTAATGGGCAATTCATTTTTCTCGACCTATCAACAGGTTCGAACACAGTATCATCGTAGTGAAATTATTAGTCATTTGCCACAAACAGATCCTTTGGTCAATGAAAGACTGAACAGTTACCAACAAGCAGCGAGTAAATATACTTTAGATCCAATACTTCAACAAAATCAGGTGATACGGAGTTTAAATCAAGTCGTGACACGTGAAGCACAAGTACGTGCATATAACGATGTGATTGCATTAAATGGTTTATTCGCAATCTTCTTATTGATATGGGCTAGTTATAATATTGCGAGAAATAAATATGTATTAATCAAACAACAAAATATTGCCAATACCTCCTAAGCTTTTTGATGCTTTTAAATGAATTAAACCCAAAAAAATGAATGATATTCGTCAATAAGTAACCAAAAACCCCCCAGATTTGAGAATGATTATGTCACAAGATCAAAATGAAACGGAACAAGCACCCAATCAAGGACAGATTACTGAACCGACGATACAACCGACACCAGTACCGTCAAGTAAACTGATTCCAACAGCAACACGCACCTTGATTTTGATGTTTTTTGTCTTGTTGATCGGTATTACAATCATTTTATCGGCATGGAAAATTGGGCCATTTCATAACTCAATCGAATCTACCGATAATAGCTATATCAAAGGTAAAACGACGGTTTTATCTTCTCAAATCAATGGTTATATTAAAGATGTTTGGGTGGTTGATTTTGATCATGTCAAACAAGGTCAAATTTTAATGCATATCGACACAACAACTTATGATCAAAAAGTCACACAGGCTGAATCTGGGGTGGATCAAGCCAAAACGACATTAGCCAATCAAACTCAGATTATTCAACAACGTAAAGCAGATATTATTGCTGCACAAGCCAAAGTTGATCAAGCTCAAGCGAGCTATGAACTTTCCGTTGCTCAATTGAACCGTTATCAACAATTAGGTAATAGTGGTGCGACCTCTAAAACAGAACAAGACAAAGCTAAAGCCGATGCAAAAAACAATTTTGCTTTACTTAAACAAGCGGAAGCCAATGTATTAGTGGCGCAAGAAGCGTTAAAAACAGCGCAAGTTGCGGAATCAGGCTTAAAAGCCCAAGTAACCAATGCCAAAGCACAGTTTGATCAAGCCGTGACCACCAAAGATTACAGTGTGATTACTGCGCCTATGGATGGGCAACTCGGTGAAGTGACACCACGTGTGGGGCAATATGTTGCTGCAGGAACTCAGCTGATGTATTTAATTCCAAAACAAACATGGGTTACTGCGAATTTTAAAGAAACACAGATTTCACAGATGAAATTGGGACAAAAAGCATCATTCACTGTCGATGCAATGAATCATCGTAAATTTACAGGGCATGTAGAAGAAATTTCCCCTGCTGCGGGTTCTGAATTTAGTGTGCTTAAACCAGATAACACCACAGGTAATTTCACCAAAGTTGTGCAACGTATTTCTGTTCGGATCGCAATCGATCCAAATCAGCAAGGTATGGAAAATTTACGCCCTGGCATGTCTGTCGTGACTTCTGTAGATACGGCATTAAATTAACCAAGTGCTATCACCCAATTTCGTTACAATACAATTGAATATTAATTATTTAGACCATTCTGACTGATGACTATGTTTGAAGATATTGCGCAGACTATTCCCTATCAAAAACTACCATTCGAAAATGATCAAGCAATTGAAATAACCATCAAGCGTTTAGACCAAATTCATCCGCAAATTTCAGGGAATAAGTTTTTTAAACTGAAATATAACTTTTTAGAAGCCCAAAGGTTAGGAGTCAAAAATATTTTGACTTTTGGTGGTGCATTTTCCAACCATATTGCAGCAACCGCATATGCGGCACATCTATTTGGTTTTCAAAGCATTGGGATCATTCGTGGTGAAGAACTGCAACATAAAACATTGAATCACACTTTAGAAACTGCCAAACAATTTGGCATGCAGCTTAATTTTGTTTCACGTGAAGAATATCGCCAAAAAGACAACATTGAATTTCTGAATGAATTGAATCTACAATTTCCAAACAGCTATATTATTCCAGAAGGTGGTACCAATACACTTGCAATACAAGGCTGTCAGGAAATATTAACGGCAAATGATTTAAATCATTACGATATAATTTGTTGTGCTGTGGGTACAGGTGGAACAATTTCTGGGTTAATTGAAGCCAGTGCAAAACATCAAACAGTTTTAGGCTTTTCCGCTTTAAAAGGTGATTTTTTACAAACTGAAGTTGCTGCACAGACAGCAAAAAATAATTGGAAAATTATCGATCGCTATTGTTTTGGGGGGTATGCCAAAACTCAGCCTGAATTATTGGCTTTCATTGAGCAGTTTGAACATCAACATCGTATTCCTTTAGAACATATTTACACGGGGAAAATGTTGTTTGGTATTTTCGATTTAATTTCAAAGCATTATTTTGCTCAAGGTACACGAATACTGGTGATTCATAGTGGTGGCTTGCAGGGACGTAAAGCAAATTAATATTACCCTGAAAATAAACTCAAATATGTCTATAATGCCCTGCTTTAATCTCCTCTGAGTTTGTACATGTCTTCCAATCTTTACGATGTAATTGTCCTCGGTGCTGGTGCTTCTGGCTTAATGCTTGCTGCAAAAGCGGCTGCACGCGGTCGTAAAGTTTTGGTTGTAGAAAAAGCCAATAAAATTGGCAAAAAAATTCTCATGTCAGGTGGTGGGAAATGTAATTTCACCAATCTCTATGTAGAACCTGAAAACTTTATTTCACATAATCCGCACTTTGTCATTTCTGCACTCTCACGCTATACCAATTGGGACTTTATTGGCATGGTCTGTGAATACGGTATCGAGTATGAGGAGCGTAAACATGGGCAACTTTTCACATTGAATGGTGCAAAAGAAATCTTAGCCATGTTGCTGAATGAGTGTGAAAAAACAAAATTAGTCGAGATCAAGAGTAATTGCGAAGTTAAAGCAGTGAATACACTTGACGGTCAAGGCTTTCAAGTCGCAACGAATATTGGCTTTTTTGAAGCAGAATCTGTCGTAGTTGCTGCTGGTGGCTTATCTATTCCCACTTTAGGCGGTTCAGATATTGGTTATAAAATTGCAAAACAATTTGGGCATCATATCTATCAAACTCGTGCAGGTTTAGTTCCTTTTACATTTTCAGACCAATTCAAAGAAATCACCACTCGTTTAAGTGGCAATGCTGTTGAAGCAACGCTGTCTAATGAATTAATTAGTTTTACCGAAGCTTTATTATTTACCCATCGTGGTTTAAGTGGGCCGAGTTCACTACAACTTTCAAACTATTGGAATGTAGGGCAAAGCTTCCAAATCAACTTCTTACCCAGTTTAGATCTATTTGAATTTTTTAAAGCCAAGAAACAAAGCCAACCCAAAGTGCTTATTCGAACCTTATTAATAGAGCAACTGCCTAAAAGTGTTGTACTTGAATTACAAAATTTAATTTGGGCTGAATTTTCAGAAACGGCTATTGGGCAACTCAGTGATGAAAAGCTTGAAAATATTGCCAATAAATTGCATCAATATGAAGTCAAACCATCAGGAACAGAAGGTTATCGTACTGCCGAAGTCACTTTAGGCGGTGTAGATACCACAGAGCTTTCATCTAAAACGATGGAAAGTAAAAAACAAAAAGGTTTGTATTTTATTGGTGAAATTGTAGATGTCACGGGTCACTTAGGCGGATTCAATTTCCAATGGGCATGGGCTTCTGCACATGCGGCATCTGAATATGTATAGCTATAAAAAGACGCTGTATTTGAATCTATTTTAAAGCTAATCTATTCCAAATAATCGGTTTTAAACAATGCAATTTGACGGTTTTGCTGAATACGTTGAATTGCGACATCCATCAGATCTAATTTTTCTGATTCTGCTGTATCTGAATGATTTACAGTCATAATTTGTAAATGTATTTTTTGTAGCCAATTCATAAATTTCATTTTAAATCCTTTTTAAATGAATTTTGATTAAATTAAAATATTTTTATTTCAAATAGCTGAAGCAATTAAACTTAGCTCATCATAAATTTAATGTCTATCCGTTTTACACAAAAAAATTATATACCGTAATTTCATTCCCATAATTTTTTATGTGAATAGAATCATAAATCATCTGGTTTTTGCTGTTCGTCTTGTACTAAATTTTTAGCTTGCTGCTTTTTAGGTTTCGCAAAAACAAACTTATAAGCACTGGCTAAAAATCCTATCGTGATCCCTGCAATAACAATTGGGGCAATAAATTTATTGGGACTTTTGTTTGACATGGTTTTCTCCTATCAGCTTAAACAGTCATAAAATAAAAAGATCGATCTGACATCCTGCGTGATCTCATTCATGAATTAAAGGTTATTTCGGGTCAATTTTATCCTTATTGAATGAATCACTTATCGGTTTATATTCATTTTTCATTGTTAACTTTATCAATTAAATCACTCATATACAAACTAGTGAACAAGATATTGATTTTAATGCAAATTTAACGATATATTCCCCATTAAAAACCTTACAAAACACCAGAATCATCGTTTATTAATTTATCGAATAAAATTGTATTGTAAATACTTTTCTCGCATAAAAAATATAAAAACTCTAGTAATATCAAGTATAACTAGAGTTGATTGAGATCACGTTAGAATTATTGTCAAAATAATTGGATCATTGTATTGGGTTAAATCCAATTGGCGATCATGTAAACCAGTATAGCGAATAGAAACAACCCCACAAGAATAAGCATATAAATAGGTAAGCGATTCTTCTGAGTTATTTCATCTGCACTTGTCACATGAGAGGGTTTGCTGAAATCGTGTCGCATAATTTCCACCTCCATCTTGTTGATGTATTTTTATACTAGCAAGTTATTTAATTCAATTGTGTAAATTATTTTAACCGAAAGTAAATTATACAATGCACAATACTTGATAGATAAATGAGCTATAATATGTACCCCATTTTTTGGCTATAAACGATATGGCGTATCAACGACAAAGTGTCAACTTAGATCTAGACACGGATGTCACTCATCAATGCTTCATACATACTTCTAGAGATGAGCATTTGATTGGAATCATTGAGTTTAATAAGCCTAGTTATGTTTTAAAATGGGGTGATTTAGAGTTTTTCCGCAGACGTACGGAAGAACTTTCTGTGATGCCACTTCCAGATTGCATCAATGCGATGATTATTGACATTCGCAATGTTGCCGCTTTTTTAGACAATGAAGTGCCAATTTTACCGTGGCGACTGTTAGAAGAAGATTGCCCTATTCGTATCATTGTGCCGCAAGATCGCATTGAACATTATGCTGGATTTTTTGAACCAACATGGCTCTCAAGCAATATTGATACTGCAATTCAGGAACTACGTGAAGCGATGGATATGTTTGTGCATTAATTATTCAATGTTTCAATCACAGATGTAGCGATTCACCAGTTTAAAATTAAATATATTTCGGTTATTTTTTTGAATTCATGCCATATTTATCAATGAGTAATACGTTTTATTAAATCATTCTCTCTCAGTGCAGAGAGTTTGAAATTAAAGGATATTTTATTAAAAACACCCTAAAATTCACTCATCTAGACAATAAATAATCTACCAATAATTTTCAACAGCGATATTACCTTCCCCACGGCGGTTCATAGTTAAGCCACGGGCTTTTAATGCATCTTTTGTGTCATCGACCATTTGTGGATTTCCACATAACATGACATGCGTTGTTTTAGGGTTAAATTCAAAGCCAGCAACTTTTTCCAATTCACCATTTTCAATTAAAGCTGGTAAACGGTCATGCAAGGTTGCTTTTGGATCTCGGGTAATAATAGGGATAAATTTAAACCCTGTGTGCCCTTCACCAAACGTTTCAGCAATTTCCTGAATACGTTCAATATAAGCCAATTCCGATGCCGTTCTGACGCTATACACTAAATTGATTTTTTCGTATTTAGACCAAGTTTCAAAATCTTGTAGCATAGAAATGAAAGGGGCTAATCCTGTACCCGTAGCCAATAACCATAAATCTTTTGGAAGCGGTAACTGATAACGTGCCAAGGTTAAAAAACCATAAGGAACTTTCTCTAAATAAAGCTCATCGCCTATTTTCAAATGTTGTAAATTCGAGGTAAATGCACCATCAGGTACAACAATCGAAAAGAATTCTAAAGTCTCATCAAAGGGCGAAGAAACCACAGAATAGGCTCGTACAACAAGCTCATCAGCCACTTTCAAACCAATACGTGCAAATTGACCTGCTGTAAATTTAAAATGAGCAGGACGCGTCATGGTAAAACTAAACAAAGTATTGGTCCAACGATGTACAGATAAAACCGTTTCTACGCTAAATTTTTCAATTGACATGATTTCTACGTGGCACGAAAGATACGCCTCATGGTAGCATGACTGTATATTTTATAAATATTTTTTAAATGTTAAGGCTATATTCCCATGCGCATGACTTTACGCCAATTGGCGGTTTTTGTAGCAGTTGCACAAGAAGGCACCGTAACTAAAGCGAGTGATGCTGTTCGTCTCACTCAAAGTGCTGCAAGTATGGCTTTAGCAGATTTAGAAAGTGGATTGGGTGCGCCACTTTTCGATCGTTTAGGAAAAAGATTACAACTCAACGATCTAGGGCGATTCTTACTCCCCCAAGCACTCGAAATTTTAGGTCGTTGTGATGCTTTCGAACAAGCGGCTAAAGGTGAATTACAAAGCATAGATTTAAGAATAGGCGCAACGCTAACCATCAGCGATTATTTAATGCCTGATCTCATGGCAGATTTTTTACAAACTCAACCACAGGCGCATTTGCAATTACAAGTGGGCAATACCCGCCAGATGATCGAAGCAGTGAACCAGTTCCAACTGGATTTAGCATTAATCGAAGGTTCATGCCATTTGCCACAGCTACAATGCATTCATTGGCGAGATGATGAATTGGCTATCTGCTGTGCGCCAAGTCATCAGCTAGCAAATGTTAAACGTGCGCTAAGACCTGAAGATTTTTATCAAATCGAATGGGTTCTACGTGAAGAAGGTTCAGGTACCCGTGAAGTATTTGATAATGCAATATTAAAAGATTTGCCCAATGCCAATATTCGCCTAACTTTAGGACACAATGAAGCCATTTTGAAAATTGTTGCCGGTGGCTTAGGCGTGTCATGTATTTCAAAACTTGCGATCCAACCTTTACTAGATAAAGGGCAACTGGTTATTTTAGACACACCATTTTGGCAACTGACTCGTCCATTATTTATGCTTGTACATCGTCAGAAATATCAAGGACCTGGTTTGAAAGCCTTTATGAAATTTTGTGAAGAATAACCATTACTAGATTAGAAAAAGCGCCAAATGGCGCTTTTTTTAATCAAAAATCAATTTTATTTATCCAAATAATTGAATAATAAAAATTGCTGGTCGATTATTTCTTAAAATTTGATAATAAAGAGGTAGTTATCGATTTATTATGTTCAGCTATTTTTGCCTTTTTAGCTTTTGCAGATTTATCCTCTACTCGTGCTATTTGCACAGCTTTAAATTTATCACCATTTTCTACCACTAAAAATTTTACGATTTCATTTCGCTTAGGCTCACCGTCCGCTAAGGGAAAATCTGAAATATGAAAGAATATATCTCCGTCAAACCCAGCGATAAAGCCAAAGCCTTTATCTGCATCATACTGCTTTACTTTACCTTGTTGAAATTCAGGTTTCATCAACATTCCTCATAACTTTACACAATTTCCGTATTATATCCTTGTTCTGAATTGAATAAGCAAACATCGCGTCACATTTTTATCAAGCTTTCATAATTTTAGCTTTTGAATGTATTCCTTGTTTTAAATTGTCGTTCACATGGAACTCCATCATTATTTCCATCCATTTTGGTATTCGGGCAATTTTTGATAAAAAATACTGCTTCTTCCAATGATCTCATTTGGCTACAGTGCGTACGCCCATCACACTTAAATTGTACTTTCGAAGTATTTTCTTTATTTTTCACTGTGTGTTGTGATGTTGATGCGGTATGTTCCAATTGATTATTTTCAACCTTTACTAACTTCAGCTCTGATTCAATATTTTTAGATGTTTCATTCAGTGCATTTTTAGATTTATCACTAAACATGATGGGCTTTACATAACCAATCTCTTTTCGTTGCTGTTCAACCGCTTGTTTATGTTGTTGTTCCAACAGTACAAATTTGCTTTGTTGCTCATTCTGATAATTTTTATACTGACTCCAAGCAGAAATACCCAAATAAACCAAGCCTGAAAATATCACCAAAATAGCGATAGAAATAAAACTAAATGGGTTTCGATCATTTTTACTTTTTTTAAGAATATTTTTTTGCTTGCTCACATTGGCTTTTTTCTGCTTGAGTTCTTCACTCATTGCCACATCTAAGCGAATAATTTGACTGGCTTTTATAACCCCATTTTGCTCTAAAGCAATATATTTGATCTTCTCACCTTTTTTAGGTTGCCCACCTTCCTTTGGAAAATCAATTGCATAAAACCGCACATGCTTATCCGAAGCATGAACCGATAGATAACCATAGCCCATCTCGGCGTTATATTCGACCACTTTCCCCAAATAAAGCATTCATTTTCTCTTTATGAATATCAAAAACTTTGATTAAATGATGAGTTGAACCGTTATATAACCTCATCCATTCCATTTAACGAGAGAATCTCTTTTCTCAATGAATTCATTCAATTGCTTAAATTTCACTTAGATTGAGCCTCTTTTTTCTGACGTTTAATTTCGTCATGTTGCACTTTTTTATATTGTTGAAGTTTAATTAAATTATTACTTTGATATTGTTGATATCGATCAATTGCATAAAATATAAAATTAACCCCAAACAATAAAATTCCAATGGTCACTATAATCCAAGGATTAAAACTAAACTTTTTATCTGTCTCTTTCTTAATTTTTGGCTGCTTGCGCTTTGAATATAAAAATTTTACTCGAATACTTTGCATACATCTTTGCAAAATATTTAAGTTCATATTCTTTTCAAGTATTTGTTGATTACGATGATTTATAGAAGAGTCGATACTTTCAACTTCATCTACATCACGTTCCTCCGCCACATCATCCAGAAGAGATTTATTTTTTTCCTGATCTTCACTTGATTCAACTAAACCTGATTCAGATTTATTTTTTTCAAATAACATTGAAACGTCAATGTGCTGCGAATGTTCTAATTCAAGATTACTTTGAATCTGAGTATCTTCTTTATGAATATTTACAGTTGCAATATTTTTAATTAATTCAACTTTATGAACTTCATTTTCCTGCTGAATTAAATTCGTTTCAGGAATTAGTTCAACAGCATCAACAGCTTCAACAGCTTCAACAGCTTCAACAGCTTCAACAGCTTCAACAGCTTCAACAGCTTCAACAGCTTCAACAGCTTCCGCAAATATTTGTTGAGAGGCAATCTCTTTAGATTCCGTTAAATTTATCGCTGAAGGCTCAACAACAAGTGCATAATCTTCAATCGTTGTAATATCCACAGCGACAATATGATGTGGTGATTCCACAGGCTGAGTCATTTCTTCAACAATAATTGATTCTGTTTCAGCTATTGAGTTAAGGATGTTAGTGTCATTTGTCGAGGTCGCCTGTTGCCCCACATCCTCTTCATTCGCTTGAATCGAGGCTAAGGTTTCATCATTCACATTTATGGAAGCAATATGCTGTACGACATCAACGTCTGGAATAGCATCATTAATCGCTTCCGTTGAATTAACTTCATATATATATGGAATAACTATTTCTTCATGATCAACAATAATGTCCTGAATTGCATCTGTATCATCAATAATATCTTCAGATTCAATTAAATTTTCTTGCGGAGTTTGATCAAACAGCTTTTCATCATCAATTGAATGGATGTCTTGAATACTCTCTTCTAGAATCGCTGCTTTTCGAATGGGTTCTTGTTGAATAGCCGCTTCTTGAATAACGATTTCTTCAATCACTGAATCTTGAATAACTGCTTCTTCTATAGAGATATCTTGAACAACGCTATCATCAGTATCAGTTTCAATCGGAACAATTGCTAAAGCTGTAGATATTGGCAAATGTTCAGAAACCGTAACGTCTTCAGCAATAGCTTGCTTATCTTCTTGTGAATCTGTCTGTGAATCTTGCTCTAAATGATCTATAGCATTGGCTTGTCCATCTTCCAAAACAGCAATATCAGATGAAGCTCTTCTTTTTTTAAGAATTTTGCGAATATTACGGACACTATCATCTGTACCATCTTCATAAAAATGAGCCCTAGATAATGCATTTTTTTGGCTAGCCACATAATTTTTATGATCTAAACGGACTATAAATTTTGCTAAGTGTTCACCGTGTTGCTGCAAAATAACACATTTAATCCGCTCCCCAATTTGAGGAAGAACAGATTGATTTGAAAAATCTTCTAATTTAAAAACAACTTGTTGATGATCAGTTGATAATACAATATGCCCCTTACCCGAACTTTCATCAAAAAATGTCACAATCCCCTTTCGAAACATTTTTTTTCTCTTTTAATCATAGATATAAAAAAAGGAGGCTCTCTATAGCCTCCTTTAATCATACTAAATTTTAATCTTTTTGCACACTACCAAAGATTTTATCTCCAGCATCGCCTAAGCCAGGAACGATATAACCGCTTGAGTTTAAACCTTGGTCAATCGATGCTGTAAATATAATGACATCAGGGTGAGCCTGCTCAACACGTTTAATTCCTTCAGGTGCTGCAACTAAAACCATGACACGAATATCTTTACAACCACTGGCTTTTAATACGTCAATCGCAGCAACTAAAGAAGCGCCGGTTGCAAGCATTGGATCGATAATCATTGCTAAGCGGTTTTGAACATCTGGAACTAATTTTTTATAATAAGTGCGAGCTTCCAGTGTTTCTTCATCACGTTCTAATCCAAGTACAGAAACTTTTGCACTTGGAATTAAGTTTAAAAATCCATCTAACATGCCAATCCCTGCACGTAGAATCGGTACTACCGTAATTTTTTTACCTGCAATTCTGTCTACTGTAACTTTCCCATTCCAACCATCAACTTCATGTTCACACATTGGTAAATCTTTAGTTGCTTCATAGGTTAAAAGCATGGTTACTTCTTGAGCAAGTTCACGGAAATTCTTAGTACTAATCTCAGCACGACGTAATAAACCTAATTTATGACGAATAAGCGGATGACGAATTTCTTGAATAGACACGGGAGAACACCTAAAAAGACAAAAGTATATTTCAAGTATTATAAATCTATTTCATATAAGAAATAATAAAAGCCCCCAATGATTGGAGGCTTTTTTTGTTAACAACGATAATTTCTTACGATTAGTGCTGTTGAGTCATTAAAAAGTGTAAAGGTGATAAAATTTCAGACTTTAATGCAAAGGTGATAATTGGATCTGGATAGACACCAATTAAAAGTACCAATGCAGCAGCGCCGAGTACCATCATCCCACCGACTTTTTGTCCCCAATGATCGACTGCATCGATACGTGGCGTTTCAGGTGGGGTCATATACATTACAACCATCACACGTAAGTAGTAATACAAACCGATACCACTACCCACAACAATCATTGCAGCCAAGAACCAATGCTGAGCCGTTACAGCAGCCATAACCACCATAAACTTACCAATGAAGCCTGCTGTTAATGGAATGCCCGCAAGCGATAACATCATCACAGTCAACGTTGCAGTGAGCACTGGACGACGCCAGAACAGACCACGGTAATCTGCAAGAGATTCAGCTTCATCTACATTGTTATATGGGCTAGACATTAACGCAACAGCACCAAAAGCACCGATCGTGGTTAATGTATAAGTCACCACATAAACACTTACGCTACCTAAGCTTGCATAAGTCATACTCACCAATGCAATTAATAAATAACCGAAATGTGCAATAGATGAATAACCTAAGATACGTTTCAAGTTCACTTGACGTACTGCAAGCAAGTTACCCACAACAATAGACAATACTGCAATCACAGTAATGATCGTAACGATTGAAGGAACAAGAATTGCACCTGAAGTCAGGATAAAACGAACCAGTAAACCAATGGTTGCAACCTTCGCTACAGTCGCAAGGAATGTTGCGATTGGCGCAGGCGCACCTTGGTAAACATCGGGTGTCCATTTATGGAATGGTGCAAGTGAAAGTTTAAAACCAATCGCAAAAACTATCAGACCTAAACCTAAAATAACCATCGGCTGTTTAATTGCTTCTATCAATGCTTGGAATGATTCGTAGAATGCCAACGAACCTGTATAAGCGTAGATATAAGCCATACCCATCAACAACATTGCAGATGCAGTCGCAGAAAGTACTAAATATTTAATACCCGCTTCTAATGATTGCGAACGTTGGTGTGTATATGCCAATAAGCCATAAACAGGAATCGACATTAACTCTAAGCTAATAAAGAATGATGCGTAATGTGAACTTGTCACCATTAACATTGCCCCTGCAACAGAGATCAACATTAAGATATATAGTTCTTCGCGATTATCATTATACTTTTCGATATACGCATGAGACAGCGTACAACAAGCCAATGAAGCAATAATAATCATGAGTTGATAGAATAATGCGAATGGATCAACCATAAACATATTCATCACATTCGATGGCGCAAAAGAGCCACCAAACATCATAAATAAAAGATTAATAGCAGCAAGATTTAAACCAACAACCGAAGCTGTCGCAATCAAATTATGATTACGTTTTACCGCAGTTAAGATCATCACAACAATCGCAGTTAACGCTACGATCATTACTGGAGCCAAAGGCATGAGATCCGAAAATGACATTGTGAAGTTCATGACTATTGGATCTCCACATTTTGTTGTGAAACCACTTGTTGAGTAGCATCGACAATTTCTTGAACTGGAATATAGCTATTTGCTAACCAAGCCATACTTGAATTTGAAATATCCAAGAACGTTTGTGGGTACACACCCAACCAAACTAAGCCTAAAGCACAGATAAGCAGAATTGTAGTTTCGCGTACATTTAAGTCTTTTAATGGACTTTCATAATGTGACTTCTGATCTTCATTTGGTGTACCAAATAAAGCTTTATGGATCAGAATCAAACCATAAACACCAGCAAACACCAAGCTAATTGCAGCAATGATGGTAAATGTAGGGTATTTACCAAATGATCCCATCAAAATCAGGAATTCACCAATAAAGTTACCTAGTCCAGGAATACCCACCAATGCAGCAACAAAGAACATTAAGAAGAATGGTAAGTATTGGAACTGACCACGAATACCACCCATCAAACGTAAATCACGCGTATGTAAACGCTCATATACTTGACCACACATAATGAATAATGCAGCAGATGATAAGCCATGCGCTAACATCATGATCATTAAGCCTTGGAATGTCAGAATATTACCTGCATAAAGTGCAAGTAAAATAAAGCCCATGTGCGAAATTGATGTGTATGCAAGTAAACGTTTCATATCGGTTTGTTGGAAAGCGAGGACCGCACCGTAGAAAATACCAATTAAACCGAGAATAATCGCAATATCTGCAAATTGTGCAGAAGCTGCTGGGAAGAATGGAATAACAAAACGCAATAAGCCGTATGCAGCAGTCTTAATCAAAATACCTGCTAAGTCTACAGAACCTGCTGTAGGTGCTTGAGCATGCGCATCTGGTAACCAACCGTGTAATGGGAATACAGGAAGTTTCACTGCAAAACCAATAAAGAAGCAGATCATCAACGCATAAGCAATATGAGGTGCTTGAGCATCAAGTGTATTCGCAACTGCAAGTAGGTAGTTATAATCGAAGCCGATCATACCTGTCATCATGTATCCATAGACCACTAAGCCTAGAATACCAATGAGCATGATTAAACCAGCAACTTGCGTATAGATAAAGAATTTGGTTGCAGCATAGACACGAGATTTACCATCTGCGCCAGTATGTCCCCAAAGTGCAATCAAGAAATAAATAGGTACCAGCATCATCTCCCAGAAGAAGAAGAATAAGAACATATCAATTGCAAGGAAAACACCAATAACCCCACCCAAAGACCATAAAAGGTTTAAATGGAAGAAGCCAACGTTCTTTTGAATCTCACCCCATGAACAGCCAACTGCAAGTACACCCAGTAATGCAGTCAAGCCCACCATAAGAAGTGAAAGACCATCTACAGCCAAATGAATATTAATACCAAGGGTCTTAATCCAAGGTAAATAAAATTCTGCTGTCCAAGTCGGTGCTTTCGCACCTAACTCATACGTAAATCCGCCTTGTTTCCATAATACAATGGTCAATACTAAAGTTAGGAGCATCCCAACTAAAGCAATATAACGCGGCAAATGTTGATCAATTTTATCGACTAACCAGCACGTAAAACCTGCAATAAAAGGTACAAGAATCAGTGCGGGTAAAATCCAATTGTTTGTGATTTCCATCTTATTTCCCCACTACCTGAATCACGATCAAGATCATCAGCAACACCACTACACCGAGTGACATACTTGATGCATATTCACGTAATGAACCTGTTTGACGGGCACTTGTAAATTTATTTCCACCTTTCACAATGGCAGGTAAAACAAGCCATAAGCCATCAATTGGATCACGACCCAAAATTTTCGTAATAAGCAAATATGGCTGAACGAATACAAGGTTGTATAACGCGTCAAAACCAAATGCATTACGGCAAATATTGGTCAGACCTGCACCAAAAGAAGTTGCAGCAAAATTTTTCACAGCTTTATATGCAAAAGCAAATAGCACAACACCCACGACTAAACCTGCTAACGCAATACCTACTGCTGTATATTCAGCAGAATGCATACCATGTACCAATTCTTCAGTAGAAATATTGAATACAGGAATGTTCGCAACAGTCAGCGCTTTTTCTACAGGTGTTTTAATGAAATATGCTAAACCTGTTGAAAGTACTGCCAAGATACCTAAAGGAGCCCAATATGTTGCACCTTTAATTTCATGATACGGCGTATTTTCTTTGCCAAAGAATACAACCCAAATTAAACGGAATGTATAAATAGACGTTAAGAATGCACCTGCTACACCAACCCAGTACAACCAACCATACATTGCTGCAGTTTGGTGACCTTGAACCCATAACGCACCTAAGATTGCATCTTTAGAGAAGAAGCCAATCGTAAGGAATGGAATTGCAGCCAATGCACCGCCACCGATGGCGAAACAAGCAAATAAGAATTTGTTTTTGTAGAACAAGCCACCCATCTTAAAGATATTTTGTTCATGGTGATACGCAAGAATGACTGCACCAGAAGAAAGGAACAATAATGCTTTAAAGAATGCGTGAGCAAGCATATGGAATAAGCCTGCTTGGTATGCTTCTGCACCCACAGCCATAAACATATAGCCCAACTGACTCATTGTAGAGTAAGCAAGAATACGTTTGATGTCGGTTTGTACCAATGCTGCAAAACCTGCAACCAATAATGTTACTGCACCTGTGATCGAAATGAATTGCATCACTTCAGGCGTCATTTCAAATACAGAGAACAAGCGGCTACACAAGTAAACACCTGCCGTTACCATTGTTGCAGCATGGATCAATGCAGATACTGGCGTAGGACCAGCCATCGCATCTGCTAACCATGTTTGTAATGGAATTTGTGCAGATTTACCCGCAGCACCCAAGAACAACATTAACGATGTCCACAGCGCAAGATTATGATCGAGTGATAAAACTTGTGGTGCGGTTTCTACGATTGTAGCAATGTGCAGCGTTCCAAATTGCTGAAACAACAAGAACATTGCTATTAGTAAGAAAACATCACCCACACGCGTTACAGTAAATGCTTTGATTGCAGCAAAACCGTTTGCAGGATTTTGGTAGTAATAACCAATCAATAAGTAAGAACATAGACCAACACCTTCCCAACCTAAGAATAACAAGGCTAAGTTGTCACCCAAAACGAGGATGAGCATGCTTGCAATAAACAGATTGAAATAAGAGAAGAAGCGGGCGAAATCTTCTTCACCACGCATATACCATGTTGCAAAGATATGAATAAGGAAACCTACACCAGTCACCATACCCATCATCAACAGTGACAAACCATCTAGATGTAAGTTTACGCCTGGTGCAAAACCACCCACATTAAACCAAGTCCATAAATGCTGAACATAAACGGTTTCACCACTATTTGTGAACGCGATACCCGCGATCAATGCAAATAATGCAGATAAACCCACTGAACCTGCACCAATAATAGCTGCAACATTTTCAGGAAGTTTATTACGTCCCGCTGCTAAAAGGATAAAACCAAGGAGCGGGAATAAAATTGTTAGAAATAAATAACTCATCCGCGCATCTCACTAGCAGCATCTACATCCAAATGATGGAAGCGATGATAGAACTGAAGGACGATCGCAAGACCGATACACGCCTCTGCCGCAGCAAGAGTAAGGATCAAAATAAACATAATTTGACCATCAGGTTGCGCCCATGCACTTCCTGCCACAACGAATGCAAGCGCTGCTGCATTCATCATGATCTCAAGACTCATTAACATAAATAATATGTTGCGACGTACCATCACACCGTAAAAACCCAATGCGAAAAGGATAGTTGCAACGATCAAACCATGTTCTAAAGGAATGTTGCCCATTATTCTTTATCCCCTTCTGCACTAGGTTCACGTTTGCCTAAGTGGAATGCTGCAACCAATGCTGCAAGTAATAACATTGCAGCAACTTCAACCAATAATAGATATTGGGTAAAGAGTGCTTGACCGACCACTTTAGGACCAACAGTTTGAGCACCTATAACAGCATTCGAAGTCGTGTAATCTGAACCTAAGCCCCACACTAGACATAAGCCTATTAAAAAGCTCATCAGCGCTGGAAAAGCCCAAGCATCTGAAGTCAACCATTTGCGTTCTTGGTCTACAGTATGCTGACCAAGGTTCAACATCATCACCACGAATACAAATAACACCATGATCGCACCAGCATAGACAATAATTTCTAAGGCTGCGGCAAATGGTGCACCAATCGTCAAGAAAATGCCTGCAACAGCAAGTAATGAAACGATCAAACTAAGTAAAGCATGTACTGGATTCGCGTTAGTTACCACACGAATTGTAGAAACAATGGCCACGAGTGCCATTAAATAAAATGGCCACATCATGGTAATAAGCTCCGTACATCTACAGGTGCGCTTTCACGTTGCGCTTGACCTTTTTCTTTACCGTCAATGGTCATACCAGTTACACGATAGAAGTTGTAATCAGGATATTTACCAGGTCCAGAAATGAGTAAGTTTTCTTTCTCATAAACAAGATCTTGACGTACATATTCACCTAACTCAAAGTCAGGTGTTAACTGGATTGCAGTTGTAGGACATGCTTCTTCACACATACCGCAAAAAATGCAGCGTGAAAAGTTAATGCGGAAAAATTCTGGATACCAACGTCCATCTTCTTTTTCAGCTTTCTGCAATGAAATACAGCCAACAGGACATGCAACAGCACATAAGTTACACGCAACACAGCGCTCTTCGCCATCTGGATCACGTGTTAATACGATACGACCACGATAGCGCGGAGGTACGATTTGTTCGGCTGGAACTTCAGGATATAAAATCGTGTCACGCTTACGTGTGACATGGCTGAACACCATCCACAACGAACGAACGATTGATCCTACTCCAGCTAGAATTTTATACATTTTGTACTCCCTGCTGTCCTAGGCTTGATTCATCAGAATCACAGCACCAGTAACCAAAAGGTTAACCAATGCCAGTGGTAAACACACTTTCCAACCAAAGTTCATTACTTGGTCATAACGAGGACGCATTAACGCACCACGGGCCAAGATAAACATCATCATAAAGAATGCTGTTTTTACAATGAACCAGAAAGCATCTGGAATGAATGGAATGTCTAAGTTAAATGGCGCTAACCAACCACCAAAGAATAAAGTCACGATCAATGCTGAAATTAAGATAATGTTCACGTATTCAGCGACGAAGAACATCCCCCATTTCATACCACCATATTCAACATGGTAACCTTCAGCAAGCTCTTGCTCAGCTTCTGGTTGGTCAAATGGATGACGGTGAGTCACCGCCACGCCAGCGACCACGAAGATCATGAAACCAATAAACTGTGGAATAACAAACCATACATCACGTTGTGCCTCAACGATGTCACGCAAGTTAAATGAACCTGCAATCGCTACTACACCCATTAACGAAATCCCTAAAAATACTTCATAAGAAATCGTTTGAGCTGCAGAACGTAAACCACCGAGTAATGCGTATTTGTTATTTGAAGCCCAGCCACCGAACAATACCGCATAAACAGCGATACCAGCCATTGCCATAAAGAACAATAGACCGATGCTCATATCTGCAACACCTAAATACGGTGAAACAGGAATGACCATGAAAGACAGTACTGCAGTTGCCATAGCAACCCCAGGAGCTAAACGGAACGTAAGCTTGTCAACGAATTTTGGTGTCCAGTCTTCTTTGAACATGATTTTCAGCATGTCTGCAACGATCTGGAATATACCACCTGGACCAACACGGTTTGGACCATAACGGTCTTGCCATAAAGCAAGTAAGCGACGTTCTATAAAAGACATTAATGCAGCCATGAGTACCACGACTAACAAAATGACGATCGCTTGAATCACGCTATACGCAATTGGCCAATCCTGTGCCCATGTTGGGAGGGCGCGTAAAGTTTCGTTCATGAATTACACTCCTACCGCCACAGATACAGGTTCAGCAAGAGAAACCGTCGGCGCTTGTCCAACTGGATATCCAATATAACCCGTAGGTAAATATTCAATCACTTGCACTGGAAGGCTGATCATCGTTTCACCTGCTTTCACAGTGATTTGCTGACCATCTTTAACATTCAAACGTGTTGCATCTAATTCACTCACTGCAAACGCTGCTGTAGGAATACGTGATTCCATCGCAGGTGTTTTTGCTGTGAATTCACCTGAAGCAAAAATATGGTGCATTGGTACTAAACGGAAGCTTTCAGGATTTGCGACAACTGCTATTGGTGCAACATAGCTACGTGTAGGACGTTTTGCTAAACGATCAAATAACCGGATACCTGAGTCACCACCTTTCAAATGTCCACCCACTTCATCTTGATATTTGTTCCAAGATTGTGGTGAATTCCAACCTGGAGCCCATGCAAATGGGACTAAAGGAGATGGTGTTTGATTCCCCACATAACCTTCCATAGAGAATGTTAATGCTGAATCTTTATCCACAGGTTGTTTAGGTTCATGTACATTTAATGGTGCACGAATTGCGGTACGACCAGAGTAGCGACGTGGTTCACGAGCAATTTTTAAACCGTGTACACGATAACCAGCATTCGGCGCAACATCTTGAATTGCTTCAAGTGCAGGAACATTATTCACAACGCTTTCAATAACGTCGTCAAGCAATGTCCACGAGATCGCTTTACCTTTCACACCAGTTTCAATGGCATGTAACCAGCGCCAAGATTCTTTAATCGCAAGTTCTGGTTTGTAATAGCTTGGGTCATATACTTGATAGAAGCGTTGTGCACGACCTTCTTGACTAACCACTGTACCATCGCCTTCTGCGAAGCTCGCAGCAGACAATACAACATCGGCAGCTTTTACAGTTTCAGTTTCCGAATGATCTAAAACAATCACGCTTTGTGCTTTATCAAATGCAGCATGCACTTGTGCAGCAGGTAAACGGCGGAACAAATCATTTTCTATAATAACAATAGAGTCATAATCTTGAGCAAATGCTTGTTCTAAGCTTAAACCACCGAACAATGCTAAGCCCATTGAGTTCACTTCTGGGACAGTCAATGTTAAGCCAGCATTTCCACCTAGATTCTGCGCAACTTGTGCAGCAGCTTCCATGATTGCAGCGTCTTGTAAGCTTGTACCAGAGATAATCAATGGCTTTTTAGCCGCTTTTAAAGTATCTGCAATAGTTTGTGCAAATGCTTTTGCATCATCATCTAAACCAAGAATGGTTTCACCTTTCACACCAGCAGCAATTGCAAAACCTAAACGCGCGATATCGTTTGGAGAAGCAACCACTTCACCCTCTGCAATATCAGCTAAACGTGTTTGCGTTGCAGCTAAAATGTAAATTGGAGATTTAGCATCTTGTGCAATACGCAACAAAGGTTCAGCTAACCACTCTTGAGTACGACGTTCTGCAGCCATTTGTTTGGCTTTATTTTTCGCAGCTTGACGTACAGACAAAGCCATACGTGGTGCAGTTTGAGTTAAGTCTTCACCTAAAATCAATACAGCATCATAACTTTCAACTTCACGCATACCTGGGTTATAAATACCTTCGGTTTGCATAATTGAAGCAGCAAGTTCAGCCAAGCTTTGTTCTTTTTGCGATAGACCTGTTGAATAGTTTTCCTGTCCAACTAACTCACGCAGTGCGTAGTTTGATTCAAGTGATGCACGTGGCGAGCCAATACCCAAAACTTTTTTGCCTTGAACATTTTCAATCACTACGTCTAAAGCCGTATCCACTGAAACAGTTGTCACTTCAGCACCATTACGGAACTGTGGTTGACGTGGACGATCTTCACGGTTCACATAGCCCGTACCGAAACGACCTTTGTCGCAAAGGAAATATTGGTTTACTTCACCATTGAAACGGTTTTCTACACGACGTAATTCACCATAACGCTCACCCGGGGAGATATTACAACCCGAAGAACAGCCTTGGCATACGCTTGGCGCATACTGCATGTCCCATTTACGGTTATAACGTGCCGAATGTGTTTTATCGGTAAATACACCTGTCGGGCAAACTTCTGTTAAGTTACCAGAGAATTCAGATTCTAAAGTACCTGATTCTGGGCGACCGAAGTAAACACGAGAGGCATTGGCATAGACACCAAAGTCAGTACCACCTGCATAATCGTTGTAATAACGAACACAACGATAACACGCGATACAACGGTTCATTTCATGCGAAATGAATGAACCAAGTTCTTGGTTATGATGGGTACGTTTAGTAAAACGATAACGACGGCGATCGTGCTGAGTCATCACAGTCATATCTTGTAGATGACAATGACCACCCTCTTCACAGACTGGACAGTCATGTGGATGGTTGGTCATTAAGAATTCCACGATAGATTCACGGAAATCTTTTGCTTCTTTGTCTTCAATCGAAATAAAGGTATTGTCTGATGCAGGTGTCATACATGACATCACTAAACGACCACGCGTATCTTCCGCGTTCGCATATTGAGTCACAGCACATTGACGGCAAGAACCGACAGAACCTAAAGATGGATGCCAACAAAAATATGGGATGTCGATGCCAAGACTCAAACATGCTTGTAGCAAGTTTTCCGAGCCATTAACTTCATACGATTTTCCATCGACATGAATTGTAGCCATAGTCGAATTCCTTAAGCTTGTTCTACGTGGCTTGCTTGAGCAGCAGGACGATCTGTCACTTTTGCTTCAAACTCGCTACGGAAATATTTGAGTGCGCCCATAAGTGGTTCCATCGCTCCTGGTGCGTGAGCACAGAACGTTTTACCAATCCACAATTTACGAGTAAGTTCTTGAAGATGTTGAATGTCTTCCATCTTCCCTTCACCATTTTCAATTGCTTTAAGCGCTTTAACCGCCCAAGGTAAACCATCACGACAAGGCGTACAGAAACCGCATGACTCACGTGCAAAGAATTCCTCTAAGTTACGTGTCGCCGAAACCATACATTGCGTTTCATCAACCACCATCAACAGACACGTACCTAAACGTGAACCTGCTTTCATGATGCTTTCTGCATCCATAGGAAGATCAATGTGTTCAGCTGCCAAGAAGTCTGTAGATGCACCACCGGGTAACCATGCTTTCAGTTTAAGACCATCGCGCATACCGCCAGCATAGTCTTCAATCACTTCACGTGCAGTTGTACCAAATGGAAGTTCCCATAAACCAGGGAATTTCACCTTACCAGAAGCACCATAAATTTTAGTACCCGGATCTTTAGACTTACCCGCAGAGAGGTTGATATACCATTCTGGACCACGCAATATAATTGCAGGTAGGTTATTAAAGGTCTCTACGTTATTGACAATCGTAGGACGACCCCAAGCCCCTGCAACTTGTGGAAATGGTGGTTTAGTACGAGGATTGGCACGGCGACCTTCAAGAGAGTTAATCAATGCAGTTTCTTCACCACAAATATAACGACCTGCACCTGTATGCACATGCATATCGAAGTTCCAACCAGTCCCAAGGATGTTCTCACCCAAGTAACCTTTGGCACGAATTTGCTCTAAAGCTTCACTTAAGTAGCCCGCAGCTTCGATATACTCACCACGAATGAAGATATAACCATGCGTTGCTTCAAGGGTATAACCTGCAATTAACATCCCTTCTATCAATTGATGTGGAAGTTTTTCCATCAACAAACGGTCTTTGAATGTACCTGGCTCCATTTCATCAGCATTACAGATCAGGTAACGTGGACCACCATCATTTGGTGCCATCAATGACCATTTAATCCCTGCTGGGAAACCTGCACCACCACGACCTTTTACAGTCGCTGCTTTAATCACATCAAGCACTTCAGCCGGTTTTAGCTCAAGGGCTTTTTTAAAGCCAGCATAACCTTCAAGCGCTTCATAATCATCTGCACTATGTACAAATTCTTGTTTGCTTAAACGCCATGTTAATGGATGAGTTTCTGGATTACCTTCGCCATAAATTGGTTTTGGTTCGGTATTCATACATACTTCTCCAATAACTGTTTCACAGAAGTCACTTCAACTAAACCATGTGTATCTTCATCAATCATCAAGGTAGGACCTTTGTCACAGTTACCTAAACAACAGATTGGCAATAAAGTGAAACGACCATCAGCGGTTGTTTGACCAAATTGGATACCCAATTCACGTTGGAAAGCTTCTGCTAAAGTTTCAGCGCCCATCAAAAAGCAAGCAATTGAGTCACATAGTAAAATTACATGACGACCAACAGGTTGGCGATAAATACGGTTATAGAAAGTTGCAACACCTTCAAGATCAGCAACAGTAATTGTCAAAAGTTGAGCAATTGCATGTAGCTGTGCATCATCCACCCAGCCATTACGGCGTTGTACGCATTTTAAAGCATCTAAAGATGCTGCGCGTGGGTACGGATAATGTCCCATGTGATGTTCGATATCGTGAATTTCATCCGCAGTCAAAATCCCTTCTACATTCACACGAGGCTTTTTATCAGTCAAAATCATCATAGTGCTTTTCCTCTAGCGATCCACGTCAGCCATAACGACATCAATCGTCGCTAAATAAATGATCAAGTCAGATACAAGACTGCCGTTAATCACGGAAGGCATTTGCTGCAAGTGAGTGAAGGTTGGTGTACGAATACGGGTACGATAACTCATCGTTGACTTATCAGAAGTCAAGTAGTAGTTCGATGCACCTTTTACCACTTCCGCCATTACTGAAGCTTCACCAGCAGGCATTACAGGACCCCATGACACGCTCAAGAAGTGCGTGATCAAAGTTTCAATATCTTGTAAAGTCTTGTCTTTTGGTGGTGGAACTGCCAGCGGATGATCCGCCTTATAAGCACCAGAAGGCATGTTATCTAAACACTGTTTCACGATTTTTAATGATTCTTCGATTTCACGGTAGTGAACGATTACACGAGCATATGCATCGCCTTCGTACTCTACAGGCACTTCAAAATCGTAATTTTCATAGCCACTGTATGGACGGTATTTACGTACATCAAAATCGATACCTGTTGCACGCAAGCCTGTACCTGTTACACCCCAAGCCAATGCTGATTTTGCATCGTATTGAGCGACATTACGGGTACGACCAATAAACACTGAGTTTCTCAGCGCAGCAGTGTGGTATTCCTTCAAACGCTTTGGTAACCAATCGAGAATTTCTCGAATCAGTTTCTGCCAGTTATTTGGAAGATCGTGCGCAGTACCACCAATACGGAACCATGCTGGATGCATACGAAAACCTGTGATCGCTTCAATCGCATCATAGATTTTTTGACGGTCAGCAAACATATAGAATACTGGGGTCATACCACCGGCATCCTGAATTGCAGTTCCTAAATACAACAAGTGGTTATTGATACGGAATAATTCCGACATCATCACACGGATACATTGTGCACGGTCAGGAACAGTAATTCCCGCCATTTGCTCCACACCCATCACATAAGGCATGTTTTGCGCACAACCACCTAAGTAGTCAACACGGTCGGTATAAGGAATGAATGAATGCCATGTTTGACGCTCAGCCATCTTTTCCACACCACGGTGGTGATAACCGATATCAGGAACACAGTCTTTCACTTCTTCACCATCAAGCTGCAAGATCACACGGAATGCACCGTGAGCAGATGGATGGTTAGGACCTAAGTTCAAAAACATGAAATCTTCATCGTCATTACCACGAGTCAGACCCCAATCTTCTGGCACAAAACGAAGATGTTCTTGTTCGAAATCTTGTTTTGCTTTGTCTTGCATATACGGCGTGTATTCAGTCGCACGTGCAGAATATTCTTTACGAAGTGGGTGACCTTCCCAATACGTTGGCAACAAAATACGACGGAGCATTGGATGTCCTTCGAAGTTAATGCCAAACATATCGTAAGCTTCACGCTCGTACCAATTGGCATTCGGCCAAATGTTGGTTGCTGTTGGAAGATTGACATCATTCTCACTCAGCGCAACTTTAATACGAATATCACTATTACGTTCTAACGAAAGTAAGTGATAAAACACTGTGAAGTCAGATGCAGGTAAATCCTCACGGTGCGTACGTAAACGTTCGTCTACCGCAGATAAGTCAAACAACATCACATAAGGACGTGCTACTGTACGTAAGTACATAAGTACATCTTGTACTCGTGCGCGCTCAACCCAGACCGTTGGAAAGTCTTCAAAGGTCGATTGCACGTAAAAGTTCTCGCCAAATTTGGCTTTGAGATCTTCTACGATCGCAAATGCTGGGCGGGAGTCAACAGGTGTTGATTCTGGCATAGCAATTTCAGTTTCAGCCATTGGCTTGGCTTCCTATTTAATACAAATTCTGTCAAATTTCCTAATGACCATACCCTATTGATATGTCAAACGTGCATCAGAAAAAATTACTCAATTTCATCCATAGAACGTAAGTTTTTCACTGCAATACGTTCAGCGTTCTTACGGTCGCGTTCTGGCATCATCTTTGGCTTATACACGGGCTTAAGATCATCACCGATTACCGCTGAAAGCGGACGACGTTCTAATTGAATTTGGTCTTGCAACAACATTAATGCTTGAATCAATGCTTCTGGGCGTGGTGGACAACCTGGAACGTACACGTCTACAGGAATAATTTTATCCACACCTTGCACGACAGAATAAATGTCGTACATGCCACCAGAGTTTGCACAAGCACCCATTGAAATGACCCATTTAGGTTCAAGCATTTGTTCATACAAACGTTGAATAACGGGCGCCATTTTGACAAAGCAAGTGCCTGCAATAATCATCAAGTCAGCTTGACGTGGTGAAGCACGGATAACTTCTGCACCAAAACGTGATAAATCATGTACACCTGTTAACGTGGTTGCATATTCCACGTAGCAGCATGAAGTACCAAAGTTAAAAGGCCATAAAGAATTTTTACGCCCCCAGTTTACAGCTGTATGTGCCACGTCCTCTAAACGAGTCATGAATACATTTTTATTCACTTCATCTTCAAGCGGATCTGTAACGATTTGACGCTCTTGAAGTGGATATTGATCAGCTTCTGGATTCGCACGGGTTAACGTATATTTCATTCCCGAGTTACTCCTTATTCAGAGACATGGTCGGAGATTTAGATTTCACACGACCAGATGATTGAGCTGGAATTGTCCCTGTCGGGTCAATCACCAATTCTTCAATATTATTGAAGCGAGTAATTTCTGCTAGATCCATATTAGGTGAACCAATTTTAGGTTTAATCCCTGCGGCTTTACGGCGATCCGAAGGCGACCAATTCAGCGCACCTGTCGAGAGTTCATAAATCAAACCAACGAGTAAAACTAAAATAAATACAGCGGCAGTTGCAAAACCAACCCAACCTACTTCACGTACAGATGTCGCCCATGCATACAAATACAAGGCTTCCAAATCGAATACAACAAAGAAGATTGCAACAAGGTAGAACTTAGCAGACAAGCGGATACGTGCTCCACCAGCACCAACCACGCCTGATTCAAATTGCTCTTGCTTCGCACGTCCCCATGATTTACCCCCAAGGAGCAAAGGAACAGTAAGCATAAAGACACATAAAAACGTCACGCCGATCACGAAGGCTATAATTGCCCAATCGTATGGAGTAATGGCACTCATGCGGGGATAACTCCTGGCAGGCCTATTATTTAACAAAGAATGTATGTATTGGCCTCGCAAATACACCAAACACAAAATAAATCTGGTCAATTGTACCCGATTGACATCATCTGTTGCTAGTTAATAGCTCTAAGTCTTTCGGATGATTTTTTAGACAAAATGTATAATTTTCATCGATTCTAAGCTGTACAGCGCTCACTTATCGTTTTATTAAATTTCCTTTTTAGTTCTTATTCATTTTTCCGAATAATATTATCATCGCATGAATTAAAAATGACAAATCAGCGACTTATTTATATTTCCTATACTTTATACACTATTTTTTTTAGCGCATTCCATACATTTAAATAATTTCTTGGATAAAATAAGTAACTTTACAGTTAAAATATTTTGTTACATTCTTGGCTAAAATTCAAATCCACAAAATAATTAAAAATAAATATTTTTCACACTGCGATAAAACAAATAAAAAATTACAAATTAAATAACAGAATATTGAAAATATTATCACTATTGTAAATTTAAAGCTTTTGCTCAGTGATATTGGATTTCACGAATGCCTACTTTTCACCTACCTACAACGCAATTTTTGAAAATAATTTTTAAAATTTTCAATTTAATAACACGTATTAATTAACTTTATACACTTTAAGTTATTTTCCTGTGTATGCTAAAAGTCAAAACCTTAAATCAATAATTCAGGAGTAAAATAATATGGATTTCACCAGTAAACCGAATTATTTCTTATTTGCCCAATTACTCATTCGTCATATCGAAAGCTATGTAAAAAAACACTTAGATGCTCAAAATGCAATCTTTGATCTCAGAGATATTTATGAGGTTTTTCGTCAGGATTTAGCTGCAACAACGACAAATTTAGAAGGCATTTTAAACATTGCAGATGAATATCGTATCGACACACTCAATGGCGACCAAAAAATTATCAGTAGTTTTAAAATTGATGCTGAACAAAATAGCTTACTGATCGATTTTAATAACGATGCCTTACAAGCATTAAGAGAAGGAAAATCAATTATTCAACCGAATGCGACCATTCAAGAATAATTGTTTTTATCGCAATAAAGCACCGATTACGGTGCTTTATTTTTATATAATCATGGATAAAATCATTCAAAACTCAAGATTAACTTCTCAATGTAAGCAATTAACTAGCTTTTCTCTTTGGTAGTGGTACTTTTTTTCTTTTTGAACCGATGCACTGGCCAAGACATAGTAAATCTCGCACCACCCAGTTCTGGACTTTGGTCGACTTGAATCTGTCCACCAAACCAAAAGGCTATGCGGCTCACTATTGATAAACCTAAACCGTATCCACCCGAAGCTCGAGTACGACTATCATCTAAACGTGCAAAGGCTTCAAAAACTCGTTGGCGGTCATCTTCTGCGATCCCTGGACCATCATCTTCAACACAGACGTATGCCATATTGGTTTGATGATCAATTCCGCCACTTAAGTTAACTTGATGATCACAATAGCGAACAGCATTACCCACTAAATTTTGAACCACACGATGTAAATAACGACGTTCAGCATCTACCACAACGTCTGCAGATAATGGATTTAAATGAATAATTTTTTGTGTTTTTAAAGCTTCAGTTTCAGTTGCAACTTGCTGTAAGACTTCATTTAAGATTATTTTTTCAAAATCGAGTGATGGTGTGCCCTGCTCTAATTTTGCATAAGTCATGATTTCATCAATCAGCGTATTTAGTGCTTCTATATCTTTATCAATCATTTCAACTTGTTGCAGACGATGTTCATAATCTTCTTCATCTGCAAGTATTTCCATACCAAAACGAATACGTGCTACAGGTGTTCGCAATTCGTGTGATACGGCACGCATTAACTCACGCTGCGCTTCAATCAAACGCTGAATATGGTCAGACATACTATTATAGCTTGTCGCCAGACTCGCCATTTCATCATAACCTTCAACAGGTACGCGTTGTGACATATCGCCTGTTTTCATTACATCTAGAGCATTATTCACCTGTCTTAATTTACGCTGCATCGGAACAATCAAGCCATAAACTCCCAAACAGAGTAAGAACATACTCAGTAAGGTAATACCCGCAGCAAGTTTGACTGGCATCCAGTTAAACATTGGTATTGGACCTAAAACCAATACATCTGTAGGTGAGTTCGGTAATGGTGAAATTATAGAGATCGTTGTAACACGAGCTGTTGCGCTATCTCGCCATAAAATCACACTTTGATCTGAGCGTAATCGACCAATTTGTTCAGAATCAAGATTAAGTTCTGAAATCTTTTCAATGCCAACGTGATAATAAAAATGCTGCTGAATTTTTTTCAGATATTCTTGTTCTTGACCTGGGTAATACACTAAGAAGTCTAAAATAAAGACAGGTAATGCCTTCATCTGGCGTTCGCCAATTTGATCGACTTTTATGTATAAATAATGCTTAGGATCATTTCTAATCCCAAGCACTAAATATGCAATTCCTTGTTCCGCATCATAACGAACGACAGCTTTTTGCTCTTCAATTCGTTTTTCTTCGGTACGGGATAAATCAACTTTCTTTGCATCTAAATAATAAATTGGAAGTTCCAATAAATCAGATGCATCAGAAATCCAATCCATGCGTTGTTGTTCAGTTTGCTGACGTGCCACACCTTCACTAATGACGAATGAAATACCATCAGTTAAAGATTCACGATACTCTTGTGCACGTTGATAGTTGATAATTTGAACCAGCAAATAACCAAATAACGCAACTAAAACCACAAGAATAACAAGACCTGCGTATATTCGCAGGAATATGCTGTGTTTTGACACCTAAACTGTCCTTTTCAAGGAATTTATTAATATCAATTATAAGCCACTGGTTTCTTTAACAAAAAGATAGCCTTTGCTTCGTACAGTTTTGATACGTTTAGGATTTTCAGGATCATCACCAATTTTCGGGCGAATACGTGAAATACGCACATCAATCGAACGGTCTTGGCCATCGTATTCAATACCACGTAGGCGCTCAAAAATATCTTCACGAGAAAGAATGCGACCAGCATTGGATGCCAACAACCATAGAAGATCATATTCGGCACTGGTGAAATCAACCAATTCACCATGTAAGGTCACAGAACGACCACCATTGTCGATCACAAGATCATCAAATTCGATACGTTGTGCAACTTCGTCTTCAGGTACTTTATCTGTACGACGTAATAAAGCACGGATACGCGCAAGCAATACACGTGGTTGAACAGGCTTAGCAACATAATCATCTGCACCCATTTCCAAACCAAGCACTTGATCCATATCTTCTGTACGTGCAGTCAACATTAAAATCGGTTGGTGATAATGTGGTCGAACTTCACGACAAACGGTTAAACCATCAGCACCAGGAAGCATTACATCTAAAACCACCAGATCAGGTTGTTCAGCAATAATACGACGAATAGCACGATTTCCGTCCGGTTCGACTCCGACTTCAAGTCCATTACGGATTAAGTATTCTTGAGTCAAACGTGCAAGACGCTCATCATCTTCAACGATCAAAATTTTAGGTAACTTTTCTTCTTGGCTCATCTATTTGCCCCTGTATTTAATTGGGTGTCTGCTACAAATCTCGCAGATTCAACACACTATGTTTTGCAATATACACACGTTTACAATGTAAACAAGACCTCATTCACCAAACTGATACATGAGCGTATCAATTTGTTATATTTTTATTATTAGTTGAATTGTAGACATTTTTTTACAGCTTTTAGCTTTATTTTGATGCGTTCTCGTTTACACGTCTTTACCAGATTAATTTTTAAACAAAATATTTCATTGTTCATATTCTGTGTGATCAGTTCATCGCTTTTTGAGTTATCCACAAACTTATCTATAAGCACAATTGCCAGTCTTTGTTATGCTATGCCCTTGTCTAATAAGGCATATAACAAAAATGGTTCTTTAAGGAAAAAAGAAGTAAATAATTTTTTATTGTTTAGGGATAAAACATTCGAAAATGTCAATATTGATCTACCCTTAAAATTACCGTATCTTGTGTTCTAAATTAAATTAAACCACTAAGTATTGTGTTTAGTCCTCAAATATCGTGACAACAAAATCTGTTGATTGTCCGATTCAAATGGTCCATAAACATAACAATGATGACAATGGAGCTACGCTGACAATGAACGCCATTACAACCCCTGGTCAAATTCAAGTGATTAAACGCACTGGCGATGTTGCCGCTTTTGATGCAGATAAAATTTCTGTAGCAATTGGCAAAGCTTTTTTGGCTGTAGAAGGTCAACAAAGTGCGGATTCAAGCCGTATTCATGATCGCATCTCTCAGTTAACTGAGATGGTGATGAATACTTTTAACCGTCGTTTACCGTCTGGTGGCACAATTCACATCGAAGAAATCCAGGACCAAGTTGAATTGGCTCTGATGCGTACTGGCGAGCAAAAAGTTGCGCGTGCGTATGTGATTTATCGTGATCAACGTGCTTCTGCACGCAATGAAACAGGTGCTCATCATCACCCAACTTTACAAATCACAGGTGCGAACGGTCAGCTTCAGCCTCTAGATTTAAGTAAACTTCAAGCCACGATTGAAAAAGCAAGCGAAGGTTTAGAAGGCATCAATGTTCAAGCCATTGTCGATGAAACAGTTAAAAACTTATATAACGGTGTAAAACAGTCTGACATCTCAACCACAATGATGATGGCGACTCGTACCCGTATCGAACAAGAACCAAATTATACTTATGTGACTGCACGTTTATTGCGTGATGATCTTGTATCAACAGGTTTAAAATTCTTAGGTTTGCCAACAGATACTATTGAAGGTGATGCACTCGAAACATTCCTGAAAAAAGGGATTGAGCTTGAGTTAATCTCTCCTGAGCTTTTAAATTTCGATCTTGTGAAATTGGCAGCAGCGATTAAACCTGAACGCTCAAATCAATTTACTTATTTAGGTCTACAAACTTTATTTGATCGATACTTCATTCATTCAAATGATGTTCGCTTTGAACTTCCACAGTTATTCTTCATGCGTGTTTGTATGGGGCTTACGCTCAATGAAGAAAATCGTGAAGAGCGTGCAATTGAGTTCTATGACTTATTGTCTAGCTTCGATTATATGGCATCTACACCGACTTTGTTTAACTCAGGTACGTTACGCCCACAGTTATCAAGCTGTTATTTAACGACCATTGCCGATGATTTATATGACATCTATGGCGCAATGCGTGATAACGCCCTACTGTCAAAATGGGCAGGCGGTTTGGGTAATGACTGGACGCCAGTTCGTGCATTAAACTCATACATCAAAGGAACAAATGGTAAATCACAAGGTGTTGTACCTTTCCTTAAAGTAGCAAACGATACTGCTGTAGCGGTCAACCAAGGTGGTAAGCGTAAAGGTGCAGTCTGTGCATACCTTGAAACTTGGCACTTGGATATTGAAGAATTCCTAGAGCTTCGTAAAAATACAGGTGATGATCGCCGTCGCACCCATGACATGAACACCGCAAACTGGGTTCCAGACTTGTTCATGCAACGTGTATTTGAAGATGCTGAATGGACTTTATTCACACCATCTGAAACACCAGATCTACATGATTTAATCGGTACAGAATTTGCTGAACGCTATGCTTACTACGAAGGCATTGCCAAAGAAAGTAACATGTTACATAAGAAAATTCGTGCGAAAGACTTATGGCGCAAAATGTTGTCTATGTTATTTGAAACAGGTCATCCTTGGATCACATTCAAAGACGTATGTAACTTACGTTCACCACAGCAACATGTTGGTGTCGTACATTCATCAAACTTATGTACAGAAATCACTTTAAATACCAATAAAGATGAAATTGCAGTATGTAACTTAGGTTCGATTAACCTTGTACAGCACGTTAAAGGTGGTGTGTTAGATCGCGAGAAATTAGCACGCACTGTAAAAACTGCTGTTCGTATGCTCGATAACGTTATTGACATTAACTTCTACGCTGTTCCTCAAGCTCGTACTTCAAACTTGAAACATCGTCCAGTTGGTATGGGTATCATGGGCTTCCAAGATGCTTTATATGAAATGCAGTTGGCTTATGGTTCTGATGAAGCAGTTGATTTTGCAGATGAATCTATGGAAGTCATCAGCTATTTTGCAATTCAAACATCATCTGAACTTGCAATTGAACGTGGCGCTTACGAAACATTTAAAGGTTCATTGTGGGATCAAGGCATTCTTCCTATCGACTCTTTGGAAATTGTTGCAAAATCTCGCCCAGAACGTATGTTTGAAGTTGACCGTACACAGCGTTTGGACTGGGATACTTTACGTAGCAAAGTTCAAAAAGATGGTATGCGTAACTCAAATGTCATGGCGATTGCACCGACAGCAACTATTTCGAATATTTGTGGTGTTTCTCAATCTATCGAGCCAACATTCCAAAACTTATATGTGAAATCTAACCTTTCTGGTGAATTCACAGTAATCAACCCTTACCTCGTTAATGCATTGAAAGAACGTGGTTTGTGGGATTCTGTGATGGTGAATGACCTAAAACACTTTGAAGGTTCTGTACAAAAAATTGCACGTATTCCAGAAGAATTGAAAGCGATTTTCGCAACTGCATTTGAAGTGGACACACGTTGGATTGTAGATGCTGCTTCTCGCCGTCAAAAATGGATCGATCAAGCACAGTCTCTTAACCTTTACATCTCTGAAGCAAATGGTAAGAAACTGGATATCACTTATAAAATGGCATGGTTACGTGGTCTTAAAACCACATATTACCTTCGTGCATTGGGTGCCACTTCTGCTGAAAAGTCGACCATTAATACTGGTGCATTGAACGCAGTTAAAAATACTTCTGCTGCCGCACCTGTGGTTGCCGCTCCAGTGGTACAAACTGTACCTGAAGCTCCAACTGCTGAAGAAGATGGCTTTGCTCAAGCTGCACCAGTGCCATTAGCATGCTCAATTGACAACCCTGATTGCGAAGCATGTCAGTAATTTAATTTACCTCCCCTAACCCCTCCTTTAAGGAGGGAGATTTCTCTTTGAGTCAAATCAAGTGATATGTTTCCTCTCCTTTTTAAGGAAAGGGTTAGGGAGAGGATCTAATAGAGGCTAAGAAATGTTCCATTTAAGTCATAACTACGAGTTAGGCATAATCGTGCTGATCTTAGCCTTTTTAATTTTTTATATACCTATGGCGTATGCATTTATTGCCATCCGTAAACAGCAAAAGCGTAAGCAAAATAAGTAGTGTGGATATTTGTTCTTTCGAACAGAATCAGAACAACCATCGGCAAAACTTAATTTTGCTTACACAGAATGAGCGTATAGTAGTGACATCTTCGATTGTGAGATGTCGGTCACGATATAAAGCAACGTAGAGAGAACAAACATGTCTATCCTAAGTTGGGACGATTTCGAAGATGATGAACAGAAACAAGCTGCACAAGCTCACGAGCCTGCGCCCGTCGAATCGAAGAAAACGACTGATTCGAAAGTGGTATCTGATGCACAACTCACACCGTCGACTGTGGCAGCTGCACAACCCACTCGAACCAATCAAAGAGCCACAAAACATTCAACCGATTCCATGGCAAGAGCATCTGCTGCCTTAGAAACACTGGATGTTGCACCGGGTTTAGAAGAGCTTGAAATGGGCGCTCAGCGCGTACAAGTTGATGATAAAGCTATGATCAACTGCCGTGCTGACTTGAACCAACTTGTACCGTTCAAATACGAATGGGCTTGGCAGAAATATCTAGATGGATGCGCAAACCATTGGATGCCACAAGAAGTTAACATGAACCATGACATCGCACTTTGGAAGTCTGAAAATGGTTTAACTGAAGATGAGCGTACCATTGTTATGCGTTCTTTAGGTTTCTTCTCTACTGCCGACTCATTGGTTGCAAATAACTTGGTATTGGCGATTTACCGTCACATTACTAACCCTGAATGTCGCCAATATATTTTACGTCAAGCATTTGAAGAAGCGATTCATACACATGCTTACCAGTACTGTATCGAATCTTTAGGTATGGATGAAGGCGAAGTCTTCAATATGTATCGTGAAGTTCCTTCAGTCGCACGTAAAGCAGCTTGGGGCTTAAAATACACGCAATCTCTATGCGACCCAACATTCCAAACGGGTACACATGAAAACGATCAAATTTTACTTCGCAATTTAATCGCATTCTACTGTGTACTTGAAGGTATTTTCTTCTACTGTGGTTTTAGCCAAATCTTGTCAATGGGTCGTCGTAACAAAATGAATGGTGTTGCTGAGCAATTCCAATACATTTTGCGTGATGAGTCTATGCATTTGAACTTTGGTATCGATATGATTAACCAAATCAAAATTGAAAACCCAAGTTTATGGACAGCAGAATTCCAAGAAGAAATCGTTCAAATGATTCTTGAAGGTACAATGCTTGAAATCGAATATGCACGTGACACAATGCCACGTGGTGTATTGGGCATGAATGCAGCCATGATGGAAGAATACTTAAAATTCATTGCAAATCGTCGTTTAGCGCAGCTTGGTTTACCAGAACAATTTGCTGGTGTAAACAATCCATTCCAATGGATGTCTGAAATGATGGACTTACGTAAAGAGAAAAACTTCTTTGAAACGCGTGTTACAGACTACCAGACTGGTGGTGCTTTAAGTTGGTAAGATAATCCGCGCGCGCTGAATGACAGATAATGTGAGATTTTTGACACATATTTCGAGATTGTTACAAAATCGTCAGACCAAGCTTAAAGAAAATGGTAACTAAATTTTTTCTAAAAAGAGTCTAAAATCTAGGCTCTTTTTTAATCAAACAATATAGATCTAACACTTAACAAGAATTTTAAATATGAAATTTTTTACACGATCAGAAGCGCGCTCTGCTGCAAAGAGAGCAACTACTGCAAAATCTAGCATATCAATGGAATCAGCTCTTAATGAGTCAGTTTATCGTCAACAACAAAAAAGTCACTTTGATATATTCTTATCGCATTCAATTAGGGATTCAGAATTAATATTGGGCGTAAAGACTCTTTTAGAAGAAAGTGGTTTTACAGTATATGTAGATTGGATTACAGACCCTCTATTAGAAAGAGATAAAGTTAATGCAGATACCGCAGATGTATTAAGAAAGCGAATGAGGCAATGTCAATCTCTAATATATATTTATACTTCTAATTCAAAAGAATCTAAATGGATGCCTTGGGAACTCGGATATTTTGATGGATTTCGTCCAGAAAAAGTTAGTGTTCTTCCATTAACTTTTCAAGAAAATGAAGAGTTTAAAGGACAAGAATATTTGGATCTTTATCCAGTAATTACTAAAAGTGATTACTTTAATGAACTCAAATACGCATGGGTCAAAGGAAAAAAGCTATCAGATTTTGTTAATTAACAACTTGAAGGTTAGATTGTTATATTTAACAATCTAACCAACTAGATTATGAAATATTCTTTATACCTTTCAAAATTAGGTGAATAATCTCATCAATAAATGGGGTTTCCATTAATTTTCTATAATCAACTACAGATAGCCCAGCCAATGATGCCAAATGATCAATATCTATACTTTTAATCTTAGCAATAAAATCAAAATAGTTGATTTCATAACCTTGTTGTGACAAATAATCTATTAATTCATCATAACCTTCATTATTTGATAACTGCCAATCTAATGTCAAAGTTTCAGGTATAGTATCACCACTAATTATCATACAGATATCTTTTATGATTCCTCCTAAACCGCCCACTAAATATATTGGTTTCTTATATTCAATCGAGATTAAAAGCTCCTCAAGAACACCAGGCATTTTACCTTTATAACCTTTAGGTCTCCCACCTGCAAAAACCCTAATATCACTATTAGATATTGATTGTTCCCGCATAAATGTTAGTGATCTAGACCAAATGAATTTGCTAAAAGAATCTGTAGGGGGTAAAAAACCTGATTCATCTACTTGCCCATCTAAGTCATCAGGAATACCATATTTAATTTGTGAAATGATTTGATCATATTTAATTTTCCATTTGCTTAAATCATTAGTAATATGCAATGGCCAAGCCAGATGATTCTCGACTTTGAATTCCCTTTCAGGCAATCTATTTTGTAAAATACTAGCCTCATCAAGAAGAAATTCAGTAAAACCATCTTTCCTTAAGTCTCCGCCAAAAATGATAGTATTACCTCTGACGAGAAGATGCCTAACAAGCTCTTGTGAAAATCGTTTCAACTCATCTTCATGAATGTGTATATTCTCAAAATCTTCACCATATTCAGATATCGAAATACCAATTTTTTTATTTTGTGTATTCGAATCTCCAACAGCCCATAAAGGAGTTGAAGGCTTCACCTTTAAGAATTCAAGCCAATCCATCTCTTCTGCATAAATAGGAGGCTCTGGATAACAAATTTTTAAAATTTCACTTTCATTAAGTGTACTTCGTAAAGAAACTATTTGTTGAATTTCAGGAGGACGAGCTAGAACAATTGCTGTCGAGTCTATCCACAATTGTTGCTTATAATACTCTAGGAGAGATATAGAAAAATTAAATCTAATAGTTTCAGTTAACGCGGCAACTAGAATATTTAGAATTTCGAATTTAGTTGGCTGATCAGTAGGTGCAATATGTACGCATGGCACATTCGCAGCTGGCGGAAATATTCTATCCTCGTAAACTTGTAAGCAGTTTACTGAAATGATTGGTCTATTATTTTTTTTAGCTTCTAAAATTTCACGCTGACACCAATAGCGAGATGAATATGCATCAGTAGTAATAGCTATTAACGTAGATTTATTAATATGACTAATTATCTCTGTATCAAATTGATAACCAACTGAAATTTCTGAGGCATCAAAGAAATTTTTCATATTGGTTGTATCAATATAATGCTTTATTGCTTTTGCATATGTTTCACCCATTTCTCCTTTCTTAGCATGGCTCAAGAAAAGATGAATAGATGTATCAGACCCTACAGACGGTGATTCTGTATCAACAAAACCAAATCTATACAACTCATGTAATAATTTTAAAATAGATTCTAATTCACGTGTCTGATCATCATCTGCCAAACCGAATTCGTATAATCTCAAAGCATTGCGCTTTAAAAGAGCACCTTGATGGTTACAATGCTTCAAACCATTTATATCGAATGCCACAGGAATAAGTGACAAACTTTGATCTACAGGGAAATTCTTATAAAAATCAATCCATCTTTCATCTGTGAGTGTATTCTCACTCATACAGATAAATACTATGTTTCTTTGAGCTAAACTAATGGGATAATTCGGAATTTCGCTTAAACTACTATAAAAAAAAGTAGGAATATTTAATTCACGCGAAAAAGGTCGCTCAATATCTCTCGTTAAAAATCTTCTAAAAGGCTGACAATACTTTTTAAATGATTCATTATCTGCCTGATGCCAAACAAAATGTACTGCTATTGGAGGTGTAATAATATTAGTCAATGTGTATCTCCATGAATACTACATTTAGCATTGTAGCCAAACATTAATCTTGAATTATTTATTAAATGCTTTCTTGATGTTCTAGATGTATATGCATCTTCAATCCATTCAACCAATTGTTGATCTAAACTAGGATAGGAACAAAATCTTGCATAACAATTACGATGTTGTTGATCCCAATTATCATCAAATCTAACAGGTAAATGACAACGATTATTTTGGCTCGGTAAGACAATCCCAATTAAACCATTCGGTAGAGTGTAAGCATCATATCTTAAGGAGCTTTTTATCTCCCAATCCACATACCTACGACTATGGGTACAACTCCCCAATAAAACAATTGTGACTGTACTATCATCTAGATAATTTTGACGAATCCGTCTCATTACATAGTCAGTATCCTTACTATTAATAAATTCATCATTATCATTAGCACCTAGAACTTTAGGAATAAAGAGATGACCGAACCTTTTTATAAAATTATCAACCTCTATCCGATCACCCTTATAATGTGAAATAAAAACCTTACGCTTAATCATATTTCCTCTATTTAAACTTTTGTTTTTTTTAATTTTATCATAAAATTTATGAAATCAACTCTTTACTATCAATATGAAAAAAATTATAGATCTTCTTTTCTCTTTTATAGCTAAATATCTTACAAAAATTGTTCTCATAATTTTCTTAGCATTATTATTTAGTATGTTCTATCTAGATTACTCTACATTTTTATCTGTTAAGTTTAAAAACAATTTTTCTATTTTCTCATCAACAATTATTACTGGGGCAATTTGTTTAATTAGCTATGTAATGTTTACAGCATACATTGGAAAAAAATATTCATTGAGAATAGACAAATTGAGTTTAGGGGGCTTAAATATATTATTTGACACATCAAGAACTCTATATACCAATAGCATTTCTAACTTTTTAGATTCAAAAAGAACATTATTCAAAATTGAACCTAAATATGATAATTTTTCAGATTTATTCGAATCATATCTCCAAACTTATAATTTTTTCCGACAAGAAATGAAAATTCTTGATCCTAAAAGAGACAAGGATTTATATGATCTAACAAATCATATACTTCAAGAGTTAAACAAATTTCTCACTAAAAATCAGAATAACTACCGTCGTTGGTATCAAAAAATATCTACAGATAATACAACTGAATATTTCACCGAAGGAAGTGGGAAATATTTTTATAACACGCCTATCCATGAAATACAAAAGACGTATTATGCTTATGATGAACTATTAAACTCCTTTAAAGAAATTAATAATTTTTTTGAAAACAATGTCAAAGAGCCATTTGAAGTGAACTCAGAAAAATGGAATTGGTGATATAGCTATTACCCATTCCTTTCTCTCATAGCTCGACCTAGACTATACTCACATGATTCTCTATCCTGAAAAGTTAATTCAATTAATTTTCTTAATTTTTCAGGATCATTTTCTATATCATTCCAATTTACAATCGAAATATATGACTTTTCCATTAAAAGATTATCAATAATTCTTGCTGGCATATATGGATATCGACGCTCATATTCAGCACGATCATCAATTGAAATCCATTCATTTATATTAGGATAAAAATCTCGTTTTTCTGTTTCTCCATGAGCAACTCTAAAGTAAGTACAACCAACCGAAGGGAGATTAATAACAAGAATCCCTGACTTACGGTTCTTCGCACTATTACGCATACTAGAATATATTTCCCAGTCTACATGCTTCCTATTTTTTGTTTCCACTCCTACTAATAAAATTAGGACAGAAGTATCTCTTAGATAATTATCCCTGATAATTTCCCTTATCGTATCTGCTGGTAAATTTTCATCAATATCATCAATAGATACCGATTTGTTAATAAAAATATTATGAACATTATTAAAACTTTCAAGATAATCTTTATAGAACTGATCATTAGCATGATGGTAGCTAATAAATACATTATGTTTATTCATATGATTTTTACTATTTATGTGAATTAATTAAGTCAACAATCTCATTAGAAATTTCATCCACTGTATGTGTTGCAGTTGAACGTGCAACTTTATCAGCTAAAGAAGGACTAAAATCAATTACTTGTTGCTTTGTTAAATTATGCCAAACTGGAAGTAAAATCTGTTCTCCTGAAACATTGCGAGTTACAATTCCATCTAGTTCATAATTAGTCCAACCTTTAGCAATAAAAGAAGGAGATAAAACAACTAATCCAACTCTACTTTTGGCAAGACCTCTATCAATTTTTTGACGAAGGCTGTCTCCTATCTTTAAAGCGAACTCATCATACCAAACCTTTAAACCTTTATTTGTAAGAGACGTTGCAAATTCTCTTACAAAATCATCTTTATCTTCAGAAGCATGGGAAATAAATACATCAAACGTTTCATGATCATTTACTACTTCTGGTTGTTCTCTATAAAGACTAGGTACTTCACTTAATGACATTTGTCTTGCTTCGGGTAGTGCAGAAGGTAAAATTCGTATTGAAGATCGTGTGCTCCCCCTTAAACCCTGCATGTCAACAGTTAGATACCATCGCCCAGAACTAGGAATAGCTATCCGATAAGGACTTCTTGTTATGAGTCCTCCTCTATAACTATGGCGGCGACCATTTTTGTAATTATTTAAATCAGAAGATTGCATTAATCGAACATTTGCAGATGCTGTTAAGGTAACCTCAATAATTTCACCAGACTTTCTACTGCCTAAATCATATTGTGTAAAACTCATAAAATACTAATTTAAAATATTATTTACGAGCATACTAAAATTTATTTTTTAGCATGTAAAGTAGCATCCATTCTCCAAACGACAGGAGATGACGTTAAGTGTATAACTTTATTTTTTTAGATAATTTGCAATAAAAAGATATACGACTAAAATAAAATTATAATGAAACTTTAATAAACACACTTATACCATCCCTGCTTATCATCCCATATAACTCGTCCCGATTCTAATGGAGTCTGTTTATATAAAACATTTGGTCCTGATGATATTTGATTGAAGTTATTCAACCATCCCTTCATATTAATTTTCAAATTAGCATGATCATTTGAAAAACCTTCAAAACTAGCTATAACTAAGCCATCAACTTGACGATATGTTGGTTGTCCGAGAACGATAGTCCCAGTAAATTCAGACAATTTTGTATTTTTACAAATCGTTTGACCAATATCCTTAGATTTAGGAGCATTGATCGCTAAATTTCTTTCATAATCATTTTTTAATCGCTGTTGTTCAAATTTGTGTTTTTCAATAGCTAGCTTTTTATTATTTTCTTCAATATTCTTTTGCGACTGATATACAGTCAAATTGCTATGTACCTCATTATCAGAAATAACTGCTGTCTTAAGGGTTACAAAGTTTAAGGGCTGCCCCATTCCACCAATACGAGATAAGACAGGTTCAATGGAGACATTCCATGGTGCTTTTGATGCACATATAAATGTACCTGTTGCTGAAATGAGACGTTGATTATTCAAAGCAGGTATATGTGTACCTCTTAAATAACGAAACATACTCTTAGACATTTGAAAGAAACGACCATCTTGAGTAGCACAGAGGTTACTCATATAGACATAAGGAATTAAAGCATCAGGTACAGAAGCTTCAAATAAGTACTCTTTACCATTTCCATCTTTACCGTTGAGAGACTTAGCAACGATTAAATCATTTGGTGTTTTATAAGCTTTTACATCACTAGGCTTAATCGAGTTCGCTGTTACACATCCTACAAATGGTAAACACAAGCTCAAAACAATAAATAAATCTATATTTTTCATTTAGATAATTCCGACTATATATAAAATCAGGTATTTTTAATATTATTGAGTGTAGTAAGACCAACACAAAAAGAGGATTATAATCCACAAATTAAATTAATTGAACTTATAATGTTTTAAATTTGGAGTTGTTTTTATGACTAAATTCCCAGATGACTATCAAATGACACGTCAAGAAATTGATGATTTGCGTCAAGATACTAAGAATGCTTTGAAATCGCCTGAATATTTAGCATTGCTAAGCCAGATCAAACGATTAGATATATCAAAAGTCAAACAACTACAGGATGTTGCGCAAATAGATAAAAATAAATGAAAGATTAGAAGATTTCATTTCAAAATTTAAGAAAAACAAGAAAACTCGTACATATCCTGCCGAGCCTTGAAATTGGGATAATCTAATTATAAATGCTCTCTGATGATTGAGGCTATACCAGTTACACTACCCAGATAAATATGCTTAATTTATATGGGATTAATGATTTAAAAGAAAGAACCATCACTTATTCAATTTTTCGGCAAAATAACATGTGGTTCAACTTCAAGGATATGTGCAATTTCATAGAGCTTATGCACAGTAATATTCACTTCACCACGTTCAATTCGACCAAGATAACTACGGTCTATATTGCAAAGTAAGGCTAATTTTTCTTGGGTAATCTTTTGTTCAGTTCTACACACCCTAATTGCTTGTCCAATTTTTTGTGCTAAATCGTTCATAAGTTCTATTCCCATAAAGAATAGAACTATTCATTTTTGAGGACTAAGTATCCACGGCTTATAATCCTCATATGAATCCAATTTAAAACTTTCAGCACATGGAAGCTTACATTGTAGAATTTATATTTTTACGATTTAATTTATTCTTGTATCAAGCCCTTAAAAAAATGAAGTAAGGTAATTTGAATCATCCGACACCGTCTCGCCTAAAAATCATCACTTAATTTATCAAGACTTCGTACTCTTTTAGGATACTTTTGAATATCTAAAGCCTTACCAACTTCATCATGATCTGGATGGGCTAGTTCCGCTATAGAATCTGCTATATTCAGTGAAATTAGAACCGTCACTAAATTTTTGAAGCTTATACTTGGATCGCCCTTTTCCATTCGACTAATCGTGCGTTCATCTACATGCACACGATTCGCTAATTCTTGGATAGTGATACGTCTACGAACTCGAGCAATTTTAATATTCTCACCAACGCGCTGAAGCAACTCAGCAACGCCATCAATCATAAAAAGACTTGACGATTTCTTCATATAATTCTCAGTAAAATCCAGTAAAAAGGACATTATATCCAGCTTAAATTAACTATAACCACATTTAATGTCTGCTTTATCTTAAACTCTTGTAAACCCACTGTTAGCTTAGACATATAGCACTAAATATTTTTTTTATGAATTTCAATGTCATAGTTAAGCCCACAATTAAGAATACTATCAATAAAAAACTTCCTAATGCCTAGATAACAAACAAATGCTCACATAAATTTAGTGAATGCTTAACTGTAAATGTTGTTTTAGATATAATGCATAATTAGAGGATTATAATCCTCAATCATGTATCAAGTGACTTAGATGAACGAAATCAAACATATTCTTAAAGAACAATTTCTTTTGTTGGTTGAAAACGATGTACTGATAACATGGTGTAAGCCTAAAGATCTTTGGATGCGGTTTAACGAGCCTTCTCAAACAACAAAATGGCAAACCTATTCTCTTATTAGGCAATTAGAGAAATTTGGGTATATTAAGAAACAATATGATGAATCTGGTATCTTTTATTATTCAGAAACAGATAAATTAACTGACTTTAGGGTTAATCATTGTCAAGAAAAAGCTACAAAGATATTAACTGAGGAGTTAAGACTACTCAAACAAGAGAAGGCTGAAAAAGGTGTTGAAATACAAATAACTAGAGAACTCAGCAAGCAATTACCTGAAATTAACTTCTGCCTTAAAAATCATATAAAAAATAGTCAAGATATTATAGTAAAACTAGATAACAAGAAAAAAATTATATCTAATATTATTAAAAATATAGAATCATGTATTTATTAAAATAAATAAAATGTTTTAATAATATTAATTATATCTATAATAAAAAATATAATCCAATATAATAAACTCTTGCAAAATCTAAAAAAACAACTATTTTAAGATAATGTTCAAATTATTCTTATTACTACTATGAAGACTAATCAGCAAATCAAAGATGATTTTGAGAAAGCCGGAATAACGATTTCCGACTGGAGCTTAAAACATAATTTTTCAAGAGATTTAGTTTACAGAATTCTAAATACAAATCGCTTACCACGACGTGGTGAAAGCAAAAGAATTGCTATCGAACTTGGATTAATTTCAGAGGAGAAAGAAAAATGACTTAAGAAAAAATAAAGCGGATTCATAGAATCCGCTCTACCCGTTTGCATTCAAGAGAAAGCTAACTATTCGCGTTTTTAGTATCTCTTGATTGCAATGTTCCGTCAAGCCTTGAGCAATAAAATCAAAATTGCTCAGAGCTTTATCTCATCCTAAAAAATGTGAGAACAGCGATGCAATCAAGCTATTTAGAACAAAAATTAGAGCGTCTTAATCAAAACTTACATGGAAAATTTGAAGATGCTTTTCGAAAACAAACACATGTTTCATCAAAATTTATTGGTGAGCGTAGAATAAAATCGCGTATAGGAAGTCGTGTTTCACTATTTCCAAGCGTTAAAAATAAAGGATTAATATGTCTCGAAAGTAATTTAGAACTCGCTCATGCAATAAGTTTAGAACGTAATGAAGATGTTCTTGAGTACAGAACTCAAGCCATTCAAATATTCATCACTGAAAAACAATATATTATTCCTGATTTTATTATTCGTACTTTAAATGGCTATGAAGTTCATGAAATAAAACCGAATTTAAAAACAATTTCAGAAAGAAATTTTTCAAGGTTTCAAATAGCAGAGGAAATTTTAAAAAATCATTATATTAAATTCAAGACTTTTGATCGTAATAACCTTCTCTCAAAACAAGATTATCTCTTTTTAAATATCAGTTATCAACGCGCAAATTATAAAATATTAAATAAATCTGATTTAGATAAAGCAGAAATTATTATTAATAATGCAAAATTTAAGAGTAGAGAAGATCTATACCTTTTAATGCAATCAAATAATTTAAATTCAATTATTGCTGATCATTTTATTTTTTATAAAAAAATTCTAGGAATTTAGATATGAAAAATAATTTTAATCTAAATATTGGTGATCGACTCACATACAATGATGAGTATTATGAAATATGTTATATCGAGCAGGAAACAATTCGCTATTCCAACTTTATAAGTGGAAATATGTATTTCATAACAAAAGATGATTTAATTAAAAAAATACTATATGGAGATATGAAGTTAACTACTTTAAGTACTCCACAATTGCACAAAAATCAAACGCTAACGATTGACGAAATTTTTCAGTATATAGACTATGTTGTTTCAAACAAAATCCCATGCTCAATTAAGCATTTGAATTTTGCAATTATAAATATTACTCAAGAAAATCCGAATCTAAGAAAAATAGCTGCAAGCACGCTGGCAAGGTATATAAAAAAGTATCGAGATAACTCAAATTCATTTAATGTTTTTTATCAAGGAATTGGTGGAAATAATAGTTTTAGATTTTCAATCGAAGTTGAAAAAATTATTAATGAGGTTATTCTCAATTTTATAAAAGAACGAGAAAATTTCAGTCCAAATGATGCTTATTTAATTATTAAAGAGCGAATCAGAGCACTCAATACAAATGCCGAAGTACCATCAGAGCGTACCATATATCGGCGCGTTCATAAATTTGATCCTTATATCATGGTCAAAAATAAAAAAGGAAAACGTAAAGCAAATCTAATTTTTAAAGCTTCAGGTCAAAGCTTAATATCTCCAAGTTTACTCGCAATAGTTGAAATGGATACCCATGAAATTGACTGCATCATTTTAGATAAAAATGGTAATGCACTCGGTAGACCACAACTTTGTATCGCAATAGATGTTTATACACGAGCAATCGTCGGGTGGCGCTTATGTATGCTTCCCCCTTCTGCAACAAAAACATTATTAGTTCTTAAAAGCATGTTGATGAGACCTCATCGCGGTTTAACAGGAGGTCTTCCGACCGTAATAATTCCGGACAATGGTTGTGAATTTAATAATAATGCGCTTGCCAATTTTTGTAATAGTTTCAATATTACCAAATCAGAATCACAACCATATTCCCCAGATAATAAAGCTCATGTTGAAAGTTTCTTTAAATCACTTAATGAAAGTATTATTCATAAACTCAAAGGTACTACGTATTCATCACCATTGCATCGTGGAGATTATGACTCTGTCGGAAATGCCTGTTATACATTAGATACATTAAGAGATTTGGTTAACGAGTGGATTGAGAATATTTATCATAAAAGAATTCATTCAGGTACACAGCAAAGACCTGAAAAAATGTGGAGAGAAGCATCTGAAATATTTCCTGTTTTAACTATTCCTGAACTAGAAATTGAAAGAAAATGTCGAACTGTTTTTCGATATAAAATCAACAAAGGGCAAATCAACTTAAAAGGTCTAAGGTATAAATCTCAAGCCCTTGCCACATTAAATTATCTTTTCAAAGAAAAAGTCACTATCTATGTTGATCAACTAGATTTAACTACGATCTATGTTCAAGATCCTTTCAATAAAAATAATCTAATTCAAGCTGACTCAATTTATCCTGAGGCAACTAAAGATTTGACTTTAGCTGAATGGCTAGAAGCAAAGGAAATATTGCGTGAAAAGTATAAATCTGATCCAGATGAAATCAAAAATGAAGAGACTTTATATCTAGCACGCTTAAACTTCTTGTTAAAAATACAAACACTTAACAAGAAAAATAAACGTTTTAGACAAGCCAAAAATGACTTACCTCTGATGATTAAACAGCAGGAAGACCGGTTAAATCTAGTCACTTTACATAATGACGAAATTAATGCGCTGTCATCTACTAATCATATAGAAGAAGACAATCATCTTACATATGACAATTTACCAACGAATCTAACCGATTTTTTTTACGAAGAGATTAATTTTGATGAATAGTAATAAAAATATTGAAGTTCTCTCTAAGTTAACAAACTTCATTTGTCATCACTCTGATTTTTCAAATGCTTTAACTTCTATTGATGAGTGTATGCAAATGAGTTACCTGAATAATCGTCCTATCGGCTCATTATTGCTTGGTGAAGGAGGTGTTGGTAAATCAACGATATGTAAACTTATAAAAAGCAGACACAAACCCTATAAATGCATTGAAGATAACTTCGAGAAGTTAATAGTTCCAGCTTTTTATTTTCCAGTACCATCTCCAATCACGATCAAAAGCCTAGCAATCAGAATGCTAGAAGAGCTTGGATGTACGAACCATAAAGGCACTAGTGAGCAATTGAATTATCGATTACGCATTCTTTTAAAAGAATGCAAAACACAACTGATTATGCTTGATGAGTTTCATCATATTTACAGCTCTAGTGCTCAAAAAAATAAGACTTCGGAAAATGTTGCGAATTGGATCAAGACATTAGCGGATGAAACAAAAATATCTATATGTTTGGTAGGTTTACCGAATATTCAACACAATCTGTTCATTGATAGTCAATTAGCACGAAGGTTCTCGTGTGTTGTAAAACTCAACCCTCTAACTTTAGATATACATGCAGAAAATTCGACACTAATACCTTTTTTGAAGCAAATTTCTATATACATGTTAAAGAATTTTAACATTAGGTTTGAACCAGAAATTAGCTCAAAAGATCTATCAATGCGAATATTTTTAGCGACTAGTGGTTACCAAGCCTATGTTATGCAACTTATAAGTCAGAGTTGCTTAAATACAATGAATAACAATCGTCTAGTTGTCTCAATGAGCGACTTTCATGAAGCCTATGCTTCGAAAAACATCTTATATAAACCAATGACTCTGAAAAATATTTTTCAACTCACCCCTAATCAAATTACTGAAATACTAATTTAAATCATGAAAAAATTAACACTTACACATACACCAATTCCATTTTCAGATGAATTTTTAGCTGGATTTTTTCTTAGAGCTTCTTATGTAAATGGTTATCAATCACCAAAGCAAATGTTAAATAGCACTGGCATGTCAATTTATACCTTATCTTATGAAGCGATATTTACTGATGAAAATAAACTCAAAAAAGTTATAGAACACTTAAACTTTTCCGATGATTTGTTGAAACTAGTAATTAGAAAAACTCCTCCAACATTTCAATATTTTTTCTGGAATAACAATCAAATAATTCAGCCCCAACTCCTATCATTAGGTTTAAATAAATTCTGCCCAATTTGCTTAGAAAATAATGGTTATTGGAGAAAAAACTGGTTATTAAATCCTTTAACAATTTGTCTGGAACACAAAATTAGTTTAACAATTAACTGTCCAAACTGTCATGGTCCATTAACAGTAAATCGTAGGTCATTATTTGAATGCACTAGTTGTCGCTATGATCTTCGAGAACATCAAAGCGAATCATCAACTCAAGATGATATCAATACTAATCATTGGTTTCTCAGTAACCTAAACACTAATAATGACAATTTTATAGAAATATTTTATGACATATGGATCGCACTACTTGAGTATTTTTCAAACTTAAACATACAAGTGAATAACTCTTTTATCTTGAGACTATCTTACGATTATTTCCAAAATGAAAAGCATTTTGTAGCTTTCCTTATTCAGAAAATCGAAGAAAATCTAGTTTATGCTCATCCTCGTATTCAATTACTTCCCTTTTCTCAAAAAAAGGCTAGATTCGAGCATATTTTGGCTAAGATCCTGTCTCACTTTAATGACTATAAAAAATTTTCATCGCAACTTATTGATAGAAAATTTAATAAAAATGAAGCAAGACATATACTTGGAGTTAGCTTTTCATCATTTCATAAAAGATTAAATGCAGGAATTCTATATCATGATCAGCTTGTAAATAATGAAAAAAATAGTTTCAGTGCCAAAATACTTGAGGACTGGTTGATTAATGATGCAAGAAATATCAATGGTACATATGAATATCGTCATCCACCATACCTAGCTGATGAATCCAATCATTATTATACTATTCCTGAAATGATGAAAATACTGGATATCAATGATAGAAACACCCGTTTATTTCTTAAGATTCCAGATATTCCAACGACCAAAAAGTATCTCAATCGTTATACACAGCTTTGTCTTCATAAAGACTTTATCAACAATTTTAATGAAAAATATATTTTCTTAAGCCCACTGGCTAAACAATTGAACGTTTCGCCACTTACACTAAGAGATAAACTTTCTAGTTTAAAAATCGATCCAATCTACCTCAATAAACTTTATCCTTCTTTTTATGCTAGAAAAGACATTCAACATTTAGATAAATCTATGATTGAGAATATAGTCACCTACAAGAACAATTTGGGGCGCAAGAAAAAAGGAACTGTGATAGAAAGCGACAACAATGATTTCATCAATCTGAATGACGCTGCTAAACTTTTCAATCTTTCATCAGCCCAAATAGCTCATCTCATTAAACAAGAATGTTTGTTAGTTGAAGATATAAATGAACGCCCATACCGCATTCCACGAAGAAGCATCGATCTATTACTACAATTAAAGAATGACCCTTCTTTTATCTCTATAGATGATGTACTTAAAGCGCTTAACTGCACAGCTGACCAACTACAGAAGAATTGGATCATGACTGGCTATTTGACACTTCGAGATGTAGGTTATTGGCAATCACTACCAAAAAGACAGGTTGATCATGTCTTAGAAATTAACAAGGATTTTTGTACAGCATCAGAGGCTAACGATCTTCTTGGAATGCATAGAACTCATATTACTAATATGGTCTCTAGAGGATTGATCAAGCCATATCTTCACGGCAATCACAATTACTCTGTTAGGTTGTTTAAAAGAGAGGATGTTAAAAAACTGATAGAAGCAGGCTATGGTAAAAAAAATCTTAACTTATATGACATAAATTTCTAAAAAGTCTTAACTTATGTGTCAAAAGAAGCTGAGATCATATGTCATAAAAAATTTAAAGCTATTGATTTAAGTGAATAACTAAATCTCATGTTATATGTCATTCACTGGCGCGCGTCACGCGACACATAAGTTGTCATTTGCGACGCATAACATGTCATTGAGCGACACATAAGTTGTCATTGATAAAAAACCGCCATAAATTGGCGGTTTTTTTCTTTAATTGAATTTTAATATTATAAGTTAATCTAATTTAACTATTTGATCATCTTTCCAAATATAAACTTGTTTATGCAGATGTTGTTTAGTTTTGAAATATTCATATACTTCAACACCGCCCTTATAGTTTTGTCTCCGCTCCCCCCACAATATCCATATAAAAGTTTGTCCTGTTTCTGTCAGATATTTTTGGAAAAGATCTTTTCTCAAATATGATAAATGACCTTTCAGATTCCCAACATCGGCCTTGAATGTTCTGAAAATAGACGCGACTCCATGAATAGAGAAAGCTCGGTGTATTGCATCATAGTGTGCTTTCCAATCGCAAGTTGAAAAAAATCAAAATAATTATAATTCACCTAATTTTCTCAACCCATTACAAATGTGTTGCACTTCGATTTTGAATCCGCGGCTCTTAAATTAACGATTAGCATTTGATTCATCTGATATTTTAAATTAATTTTATTTAAAATAACCAGTGTGCATGAAACTTAAAAAGAGTTTGCTCGATAATATAGACAAAATAGCTTATTAAAGCTTCACATTTGATTAAATTTCATTCATTTCACGTTTTATTTTGTTATTTTATAAAATATTATGCGCAATAAAAAACACCCCCTCTGCGTTAGCGGAGGGGGTGTTTAAATTTA